>NZ_WAIE01000009.1 GCF_008830225.1 Pseudodesulfovibrio senegalensis | reverse complement strand
GCCGAACGGGGCAGAACCGACGCGTATTGCACATACGCGAGGGGTTGGCCCGTCGAAGCAACGCAGCAGATTGCCGTTTTTGGGCAGCCTGAAGCTATACGTCCCAGGTTGCGCCGGTGGGAGTGTCCTTGACCTCCACCCCCATGGCCGCCAGCTCGTCGCGCAGTTCGTCGGAGCGGGCAAAATCCTTTTCCTTGCGCGCGGCAAGGCGTTCGTCGAGCTTGGCCTGCACCACGGCGGGATCGATGCCCTTGCGCGCGGCGCGGACGTTGCGCAGCTCTTCAAGAACCTTTTCGGGATCACTGCCGAACAGACCGAGCGCGTCGCTCCAGGAACGAATGCGGTCGGCGATGCGGGCCCAGAGTTTTTTTGCGCCTTCGGACTTGCGCAGGGACTTGTCTTCAAGCACACGCCCGGCCAGCCGCACGGCGTTGAAGATCTGGCCCAGCGCGGCCGCCGTGTTCAGGTCGTCTTCCATGCTCTCGGTCCACTTGGCCTCAATGGCGTCCATCTCCGTTTCCAGTTCTTCGGGGAACGGCGATTTTTTCCATTTGGTCTTGGTCAGCTCCGCATCGATCTGCGCCAGCGCGGAATACACGCGCTTGAGCCCTTTTTCCGCTTCTTCGAGCGCGTCGAACGAAAAATCCAGCGGGCTGCGGTAGTGGTTGCTGAGCAGGAAATAGCGCAGGGCCTCGGGCATGAACTTGTTCATGAGTTCGCGCGTGGTAAAGAAGTTGCCCAAAGATTTGGACATCTTTTCGAAATTGATCTGCACGAAGCCGTTGTGCACCCAAAAACGGGAGAACGGTTTGCCTGTGGCCGCTTCGGTCTGGGCGATTTCGTTTTCATGATGCGGAAAGGCAAGGTCCTGACCGCCGCCGTGGATGTCCAGCGGCAGAGGCGCATACTTTTCGCTCATGGCCGAGCATTCCAGATGCCAGCCGGGCCGACCAAGTCCCCACGGGCTTTCCCATGAGGGTTCCCCGGGCTTGGCCGATTTCCAGAGCGCAAAATCGAGCGGGTCTTCCTTGGTCTCACCCAGCTCCACGCGCGCGCCCGCTTCCATCTCGTCCACGTTGCGGCCGGAGAGCTTGCCGTAGTCCGCAAAGGAACGCACCCGGAAATAGACGTCCCCGTCGTCCGTTGCGTAGGCGTGTCCCTTTTCAATGAGCCGCTCGGTCAGCTCGACCATCTCGGCAATGTGCTCGGTGCACTTGGGTTCCACGTCGGCCCGCAACACGTTGAGCCGCTGCATGTCGATGTTGAATTCATCGATGAACTTGGCGGCAAGTTCGCCCGGCTCCATGCCTGTTTCGTGGGCGCGCTTGATGATCTTGTCATCCACATCAGTGAAGTTCTTGATGAAATTGACGTCATACCCCCGGTAGCGCAGGTAACGGACCATGGCATCGAACACCACGCTGGAACGGGCGTTGCCGATGTGGCACAGGTCGTAGGCCGTGATGCCGCACACGTACATGTTGACCGTGTTGCCGTTCAGCGGTTCGAATTCCTGCTTTTTCCTTTCAAGGGTATTGTACAGTCTCATTGTTTTGCTCCAGATATAACTATCTTGAATTAAAAACTATTGATCAGATTCACCAGCAAATTCTTCCACAGTGAGATTCAGCAGATTGATGCTTTCCGCACCGTTTCGGCCCATGAAAAAATACATCCATGGCACGGGTTGTTCCGGATCGGTGCGCACCAGAATTCCCTCCGGTTCCACCAGAAACCCGGCCAGCCCGGCATACGCCTGTGCGGCCTGTTCCATGTCCTCGGCCCGCGCCTGTGCCGCAAGGGTTTCCAGCTCGCCGACCATGACCTCGCGCGCCATTTCCCGGCTCATGTTGCGGGAACGCGCATAGGTCTCGAAAATGCGCTCCACCAGCCCGGCATCCACAAAGCGCAGCGATCCCGCGCCGATGTGCAGGCCCACGAGCTTCTCCATACGGTAATCATCAAGATCAACGTTGGAAAGGTCAATGCTCAGTTCAAGGTTGCCCAATTCCTTGTCGTCAAAACGAAAATCGTTCACGTGCAGGACCTTGTCCGTTGGGGAATACGCGTAGTCAAGCGCGCCGTCGCCGCGCAATTCCAGTACGCCCAGAGCCTCCAGCAGCGGTGCCAGCGCGCCCAGATGCGTAAAGTCCGCGGGCATGACAAGCCCTTGCACGGCCATGCGCATGTGATGCGGCATGGAATGCTTTTCGTCGAAATCGAAAAACTCGACCTTGTCTGCGAAAATCCGCTTGGCGCCCTGGCTCAGCTCCACCTCGGTCAGGGTCACGGTCTGGTCGAAAATGCGCACGTCCAGCCGCGAATATTTCACATCCATGCCCGGAATGCGCGCCACGGCCTCATGTATGCCCTTGTCCACCTGGTCGTGCACAAACCATTGCAGGCCGCCGTAGGCCAGCACCATGAACAGCACGAACCCGACGAGTATCTTGGAAAAACGACCGAGAAACTTCACCTTATATCTCCCTGAGCGCGGTTACGCAGGCCACTGCCTTGATGCCTTTTTTCTCACCCGTGAACCCGAGCTTTTCCTCGGTGGTGGCCTTGACGTTGACCTGCCCCGAATCAAGGCCCAGCAGGTTGGCCACGGTGCGCCGGATCTGCGCGGCATGGGGTGCCAGACGCGGCACCTGGGCTATGACGGTCAAATCGGCGTGCACGATACGGGCCTTGGCCTTTTCGGCCATGACCAACACCTCGCGCAGCAGTATGGCGCTGCTGGCTCCGTCCCAGGCCGGGTCCGTGTCCGGAAAATGGGTGCCGATGTCCCCCTGCCCGATGCAACCGAGAATGGCGTCCATGAGCGCATGCAGCAATACGTCGCCGTCCGAATGGGCCACAATCTGCGGCGCTCCGGCAATGGGCACGCCGCCCAGCACCATGGGCCGATCCCCGCCGTAGCGGTGCACGTCGTACCCCCAGCCCGTGCAGGGCACGGTGGTCTTTGGTTCGCGCAGCCGTTCAAGGTCTTCGGGCGTGGTGATCTTGACGTTGGCCGGATCGCCCTCCACGCAGCGCACTTCGCAGGAATCCGCACGTTCCAGCCCGGCCAGATTCTCCAACACGGACGCGTCGTCGGTAACCTGCCAGCCGTGCTCCTCGGCCAGTTCGTGTGCATGTTCCAGAACGGTCCGCTCAAAGGCCTGCGGGGTCTGCGCCGCGCGCAACCGGCTGCGGTCCGGGGTGGCACAAACGATCCGTCCGTCGACGTGCTTGATGGTGTCGGTCACCGCACGAACCGGAATCACGCCCTGCGCGCCGTTGTCCAACTCGTCCAGCAGGGACTGGACCATGCGCGCCGGGGCAAAGGGCCGCGCCGCATCGTGCACGAGCACGGCGTCACATTCCCGCGGCAGGACCGAAAGGCCGTTGCGCACGGAATCCTGACGCCGATCGCCACCGGCCACAACCTCGAATCGAAGCCCGAGGTCATCGGTCTTGAACAGGTCCTTGATCCTGCGGCGCATGGCCGTGAGGTCTTCTTCGGGAAACACGAACACCAGCCCGCGAATGCGTGCGATGCGCGAAAACGTGCGTGCCGAATGCCAGAACAGGGGCACGCCGCGGTATTCAAGATACTGCTTGCGCACACCGGCAGCGGCCTTCATGCGGGACCCGTTCCCCGCGGCTAGCACCACGGCCCATGTATTGTCGAATCGGCGTTTCATTCCCTGTTCCCACGCATGCGGCCCGCACCCAGAACTGGCGGGCACATGAAATTCATGACGGAGCCGGACGGTAAGCCGGGTCCTGTCCCCCTTGCGGGGTGGCTGTCATTCCTCTAGGACGACGGTCTCCCGCCGCCTCAAGCAACCTACCCGAAAGCATCGGCCGGGCCGGCCTCAAGCGCTTTCCTATTTGGTCTTGCTCCGGACGGGGTTTGTCTGGCCGGATGCGTTGCCGCACCCGCCGGTGGGCTCTTACCCCACCCTTTCACCCTTACCGCCCGGACGAGTCCGGGTGGCGGTCTGCTCTCTGTGACACTTTCCGGGGATCACTCCCCCTGGGAGTTACCCAGCGTCCTGCCCTGTGGAGCCCGGACTTTCCTCCCCGGCCAAAGGCCGCGGCGACAGCCTGTCCGACTCCGTCAAAACTATATAGTCCCCGGCCGGTTATACGACCTTGGAAGCCTCGGGGATATGTTCCTTCCAATAGATCAACCGCTGGCAGTTGGGACAGCTCAGGATCTGCTGGCCCTTTTGCAGGTCGTTGTAGCTCTGCGGCGGAATCTTGATGTGGCAGCCGTTGCAGATGCCATCTTCCACGGGCACGATGACCGGATTTTCCAGACGGGAACGGATGAATTCGTAACGGCCCAGAATCGGCGGCGGAACCACCTTGCAGGCCTTGTCGCGCTTCTTGTTCAGGCTGTTGAGGGCCTTCTTGGCCTTGGCAGTGCGAGCCTCGAGGTTGGCCTGCTTGGCGGCAAGCTCTTCCTTGACCTCTTCCACTTCCTTTTCCAGCGCTTCCATGGCCTCGTTCTGGCGGGTCAGTTCCTCGCGCACGGCCGTGAACTCGTCCTCGCGGATGCGGTTGAGCTTTTCAAGGCTGTCCATCTCGCGCATCATGGCGTGATATTCCTTGGTGTTGCTCGACATCATCAGCTTGTTCTTGCTCTTCTTGATCTTGGCGCCGTCTTCCTCGATTTCGCCATCGAGCTTCTGGCGCTGCTGCGCGAGCATGTCCAGCTTTTCCTCGATCTGGGTCTTGCGGTCCATCAGGGCCTGCAACTGGCCTTCCAGCTCGGCCAGCTCACGCGGTGCCGCGTCCAGATCTTCCTGAAGAACAATGATCTGGTCGTCCACCCTCTGGAGCACCACCAGCTGTTCAATCTGTTTCTGATACATGTTTACCTCTCGACTTTTTTTTGCCGCACAATGCGAAAAAACGTTCATGCGCCCCGCGTCCGTGGCCGGACGCCCGGGGCACCGGGATACCGTGGCCCGCAACGGGCCGCCTCACGCGCGGACGTGAAAGCGAAACGGCTCGGTTCCCTTGAAAAAACGCACCTCGACCTGCTCCGGCCCGAGCCGCTCGGCCAGATCAAGAGCCGCAAGGCGCATCATTTCCTCTTCCAATGAAAAATGTCCCACATCCACAATGCACACGGGCGTTTCCACGGCCGCGTGATACTTCATGTCTCCGGTGATCAGCACATCCGCCCCGGCACGGGCTGCGGCATCGGCCATGGACGAACCCGATCCGCCGCAATAGGCCACGCGGGCAACGGTTTGCGGCGCATCGCCGCAGACGGTGAACACGTCGCGGTCCACCAGACCCTGCAGCTCGGCCATGAAGGCCGCCCAGTCCAGCGGCTGCGGCAGGTCGCCCACCTGCCCGAAGCCCACGGAACGGGCCGGAGCCTCCAGAGCGCGCACATAGTACTCCGGCTGCATGCCGAGAGTGAACTCCACGGCACTGCGCGCGCCTGCCCAATGGTCGCGGTCGCATACAAGGCGAACCTCGCCCGCCGCACTCTGGCTCACGCTGTGCATGCCCGGGCGCTCGGTCCACATCTCGGCCTCGTCCCGGGTCACGGTACGCGGCGAATAAAAGGAAACCTCCACGGGCGCGAACTCGCGGGCGGTTTCCAAAAACCCGGCGCTTTCCAGCCCGAGGCGTTCGCCCAGCCAGAAGGCCGGGCCGTCCGGAGCGCAATCCAGCGACGTATGCGCTGCATACAGCCACGCGCCCGAACGCATGACCATGCGCACCACCTCGGTAAAGGCACTTTCGCTGCCCAGCCCCTTGGGCTTCATGTACAGGGGATGGTGCGTGAGAATGACGCCCGCGCCCCAGTCAAGGCAGGCGCGGATCATCTCCGGCGTGGGTTCAAGACAGACCCCCACCTTGGAGCAATCCAGGCTTTCGCCAACGACCTGAACACCGGAATTATCCCACGAGGACTGAAATCCCTCGGGTGCCATTGTGCGGAAAACTGAAAGTATATCCAGTGATTTCATATAGTTACGCGCTCCTCTCGAAAAGAAGATGCTCCCCTAGGGTATCCCCTGGGGGAGCATCGTTGCCTTCTTCTGCCCTCGCGATGCGGATGAGGGTTTCAAGGGGGAAGGGTGTCAGACGATTGATCAAGTCCGGCAAATGTCTTCCTCGCGTCTCCTTTGCAGTGGGAGAAAAAATGGTGGGCCAACCAGGATTCGAACCTGGGACCGACCGGTTATGAGCCGGTGGCTCTGCCAACTGAGCTACTGGCCCACGCTTCGGAGCTGATTTGTGTATGCAGATTCGGCGGCGTTTGTCAAGCTCCTTGACGAATCCGTTCAATGAGCGACGTGGTGGAAAAGCCCTCGATCAGGGGCAGGCTGCGCACCTCGCCGCCGGCGGCCTCCACCACCTCGCGACCCACGATATTGTCCGGGGTCCAGTCGCCCCCCTTGACCAACACCTGCGGCCGCACGGCCTTGATGAGTTCCAGAGGCGTTTCCTCATGAAAGATTATCACGTAATCCACGCAGGCCAGTCCGGCCAGCACAAAGGCCCGGTCCGCCTGCGGATTCACGGGCCTGTCGGCTCCCTTGCCCAGCCTGCGCACGGATTCGTCGCTGTTCAAACCCAGCACAAGCACGTCGCCAAGGGCGCGGGCGCGGGCCAGAAGGTCCACGTGGCCGGGGTGCAGGATGTCAAAGCAGCCGTTGGTGAACACGATGCGCCGCCCCTTGTGCAGGGCGCGCTTCTTTTTCAGAAAGCTCTGGATACTCAGGAGCTTGGGATTGTCGGGCAGCATGGTCGTTACCTCCGGGCAGGGATCAGGCGCGGGGCCTGAGGGTTTCGCTGGTGCGGAAAAGCATCAGTTCCAGCCAGTCCAGCCCGAAATCGAGGGCGGCCTCGTCGCTTTCCATGATGGCGGCCTGCCGCTCCTCGGGAACATCCACGCGCTCGAACATCTTCATTTCGTCAATCATGCGCCGGAAGTCGTCAAGCTGGTACAGGGCCAGCATGGCCATGTGCACCACCTGATCCGGCAGGGACTTGCCGGTTTCCTTCCAGCGGGCCAGCAGATTCATGTACTTGTCGTTGTACTTCACGTAGATTTCAAAGCCCTGGTCCTTGAGCCACGTATCCGTGGTCCATTCCGTGGATTCTTCGAATCCGCGGCAGTGCGGTTCCTGCACAACGAAAAACTGTTCCTGCACGCCGCCCTCGCCGTTCGGCCGCGTGGCCCGGCCCAGCGGATAGGTGCGGCACGCGCCCGGCCTGTTTTCGTATACGGAGCATCCTGCCTCGCGCACGAACGGACAACTGCGTCTGGCGTTGTCGGTCATGCGCAGACGCAGCATGGGAAAACGGGTGTCGGGCATGACTTCCACCTCACAGTGGGAATGCACGAAATCGCGGCTGGGCATGTCCAGCTCACGGCACAGGCGCAACACGTCATAGGGAGTGAGCACCAGTTGCAGGTCGCCGCAACATTCGTTGAAACAGGAAATGCCGGGATAGCATTTGAAACAGAAGGTCT
Organism: Pseudodesulfovibrio senegalensis; assembly: GCF_008830225.1. Classification (NCBI taxonomy): domain Bacteria; kingdom Pseudomonadati; phylum Thermodesulfobacteriota; class Desulfovibrionia; order Desulfovibrionales; family Desulfovibrionaceae; genus Pseudodesulfovibrio; species Pseudodesulfovibrio senegalensis. Next base: position 98,451 of record NZ_WAIE01000009.1, on the reverse strand, counting down.
TGCCCTTTTCCAGTTCGGGCAGGCTTTCGAGAAATTCCTTGGTCTGGTCCGTGCTCATGTCCATTCTCCGGCCCACGCATGACGCGGGTCCTGCTTTTTTTGTTGTCTGCTTTCGCGCCTGCGCTGTGGTATACGCTTGCTTCGCCCATGGCAAGCCGGGGCCGCACAGTCCTGCCGGGCGAAAAACCGCCACCTTTGGTCATGCCCGGATACGTTCGTCCAGCGCCCGCATCTTGGCCTGCAGGTCCTCTTCCAACAGGGCCAGCCCGGCCTGTTCCGCCTTGTGCAGATCACTGCGAGCATGCATGGCCTGCATCTTGTAGCGGTTGCCCAGCGCGTTGCCCTCTTCCGGCCCGGAAACGCGCGATGCCGCGCCCGAACGTTTCTTGTGCAGCACGCGCAGATGCCCGGTATAGACCGGGAACATGCCCGCCTCGCACAGGCGCAGATCGTGCTCGAAATCGTCGTACTGGCTTGGGGAAAGGTGGATGGAAAAATCTCCGGTCTTCAACAGCCGCTCCGTGCGGAACAGGTGGCAGCAGCCCGTGACCGAGGCACAGGGCCGCATGTAATCAAACAGCCCGGTATCCGTGCTCTGCACATGCAGGTCGGAAAGTTTTACGGGATTGGGCGCAAGGCTGGCCGTGGTGGCCCCGGTGGCATCCGGCAGGGTCAGCTGGCCGTCCGCGTGCTGCATGAGCAGGGGCTGGGCATGGTCCACCACCTTGCAACCCCAGACCCCGGCGTCCGGGTAGCGTTTGACCGCGGCCCCGAGGGTGGTCAGCCAGTCCCGGGGCAGTTCCACGTCGTCGTCCAGATAGACCACGAAATCGCTTTCTTGCACCTCGGGCAGATGCATGAGCCAGTTGCGGGCCGCGGGCGCGCCGATATTCACGGGCAGGGTCACGATGCCCATGCGTTCGGGCTTGAAGCGCAGCTGCCACGACTCCAGCACCTCGGCCGTGCGGTCCGTGGAACCGTTATCCAGCACCACCAGCCGGGCCGAACCGAGGTCGGACGAATACAAATGCCGCAGGGTGGCGTCCAGCTCCACGTCCTTGTTCCACGAATACAGGAGGATGACGGCATCCCCATCCAGCGGGGCGCGCTCCTGCCCCACACCGAACACGAGATCATACGTGCGCAGGATCAGGCTGGTATTCCACGGCTGGTGTGCAAGGGCCTCCAGAAAAAGCGACGCGGCCTGCTCGCGCTCTCCTGCGTCCAGCAAACACAGACCGGCGGTCATCATGCCCTGGGCCGGGCCGAACGCATCCCCGGTCCGGCGGGCAAGGCTCTGCGCGGAAGCACACCTGCCGTGCATGCGGTCGAACATGGTGCCCAGAGCGGCGCGCACAGGCTCAAGCCCGTCGAGTTCGCCCGTGTCGGCCAACACCGGGGCCAGCATGTCCGCGGTCCAATCCATGCTTGCGCTGACCACGCCGTTGATCAACGCCTGTTCGCGCCAGTACAGGTTGTCCGGCTGCTTTTGGGCCTCGCGCTCCACAAAAGTACGTATCTTGTCAAAATCCCGCCTGCTGCGAAGGCGCTCGTAATAGCCGGTGTTTTTCGGGACACGCCAGTTGTCGGCCACCGCGCGCAGGACGTCCAGTGTGGCCGGAGGCAGCACGGCGCAGGCCCGGTCTCCGGACAAGAGCTGGTGCGCCATGTTCCCGTCCAGCGGGTTGGCGGCCACGGCGTTCTGCAGCAGTCCGCAAGCCATGGCATCCAGAGCGGGATCATGGGCCTGCAGGCACAGGCCCCCGATTTCCAGCAGGTGCATGCGCCCGGCACAGCCCAGCAACAGCTTGCGGCGCACGGGTTCGGGCAACGTGGCCCAGCAGGAACGCAGCACGCCGTCAGTCATGGGATTCTCCATGGTCATGGTGGTCATGCTCCTCATTCTGCGGCAACTCGATATCCCGCGCGGCAATGGCGTCGATGTCCAAAAGCTCCCGCCGAGGGAATCCCTGATACACGCTCATGAGGTTCGCGGCCTTGTGCCGGGGCAAAAGCAGCCCGCGCACGATGCGGTGATTGATGATGCCCATGCGCAGGCGCAGGTTGAAATCGTCGGCCAGTTCCCGCATGCGCGCGGCAATGGCGGCGCTGTCCCCGATCTCGCACAAAAAGCCGTTCACGCCGTCGCGCACCAGCTCGGGCATGCCGCCCGCCCTGGTGCAGATCACGGGCAGGCCGAGGTCAAAGGCCTCGATCAGGGTGTTGGGCAGGCTCTCCATGCGCGAGGAAACCACCAGCATGTCCGCATGGCGCATTTCGTCCAGCACCTCGGCATGGGGCAGCCTGCCGGGCAGGGAAAGACGCTCGCGCACGCTGGCGAACTCGGGCCGGGCCAATAGCTGCTCCAATGCGTCCGAGGCCAATCCGCCCACGCCCGCAAACTCCACGTCCCGCACGGGACCGGCTTCGGCAAACAGGCGGCAGGCCTCGATAAAGGTGTCGAACCCCTTGGTGGGAGCCTTGTTGCCCACGTAGAGGATACGCATGGACCGCTTGTGCCGCGGTCTGGGCTCTCCGAAATCCGGGCCGTTGTAGGCGTTGTAAACCACGTTGAGCCGCTTTTCGAGCACATGGTGCGAACGCAGAACGTCCGCGCACTTGCCGGAATTGCAGATCACTCCGTCGCTCAGGGCGGTCCACAGGAAAAAGACCGTGTTGGGCCTGGAGATCACGCCCCGGTTGATGAACAGCTTGAACTTCGCGCCCATGAGCCGGGCAATGACGCCCATCTTGTAGGCCCGGTTGTGGAAGGAGTGCACCACGTCGATGGATTCGCGCCGCACAAGGTCGCGCAGAAAGCGTCCGGCACGCAGGTAGTGACGGAACCCGTCGAACGGCACCACCGTGATGCCGTCTTCATTGGCAAGAGGTTCATTCAGGGCCGAGTCCGGGGCGATCATGACGAAAACGCGCAGGCCCATGTCGCGCATGGCCAGGGCGTTGTTGATCATCTGGCGGCTGCCGCCCGAGAGTTTGTCCGAATCCGTGGCATAGAGCACCGAGGAGACTTCGGGCCGCTTGTGGTAGCCCTTGAAAAACACGCGGGCCGTGGTTTCGCCCGAATACATGCGCAAACGCTGCTGCACCCATGATCCGCTCTTTTTGGAGCCCACCCCCAGCCTGTGGATGCGGTAGGGGCTGGTTCCCCGGCAGTTGGGGCCGCGTTCCAGGGTGAAAGCCCCGGCGTAGCCCGCCTTTTTCAGTTCCTCCTCGGCCACAGGGTCGAAATGGCCCCACGGCCAACAGAACAGTTGCTCGCCCCCCCCGGTCAGTTCCCGGATGCGGCGCATGCTGCGGGCAAAATCCTTGCGGCAGAAATCGCGACGCTCGTCCGTGGAGCGCATGCGAAACGCGGGCGAACCCGAGCCGTCGAACACAGGCCAGAACCCGTTGTACACATAGGCGCTGCCCACCGGGTACGTGGGCCAGTCGGGATTCATGGCCGGATAGATGCAGGAAGCCGCCCAGTGCGCCTTGTAATGGCCGAGGTTTATCTGCCAGTCCATGTTCATGTAGCAGCCCTGATGGCGGCATCCGTGGGAATGGACCTCCATGCCCTTGTCCAGCATGGCCCGAATCTCGGATTCGTTCACGAACTGGGAATAGTCCTGCTCCATATGCGCCATGCGAAAGGCGTCCTTGAGCGGCAGGTTTGCGGGTGCGTCCGCAAGGGAACGGATCGGGCCGGGCTGCACGAAATCCGTGAGCGCGAAGAACACGCCGGTCATGGAACGCTTTTCCAGTTCCGGAACCGCGTGCAGCCAATTGCTCACATGGCCGTCGTCAAAGGTGACGACCACGCTTTTGCGGGGCACGCGCATTTCTCCGCGCAGGCTGCGGATGAGGTCTCGCGCCGTTATGGTGCGGTAGCCTGCGGCAAGAACGGCGTCCAGATGCTCCCCGAACTGTTCGGGGGAGTGGCCGCCGTCCGCATTGCTGACGCTGTGATAGCAGAGCACGGGTACGCTGCTGCGAAACATGTGATATCTCTCTTCAGCCGCGCCGGGCGCGGCATGGTGGTCGTTTTGCGATGAACCTCACAGTGGTATCAGATGCCCGAAATACGGGCAAGAAGGGCGCAATCCGGTCCCATGCTGTAAAATTATTGAAATATGTCCGGGTTGTGGATAATAGAAGTGGTCATGTCGGCCAAAACCATACTTTTCATAGCCGAACCGCAGGCTGTCACAAGCATTTTCCCCACCCTCAAGGAGGCCGGGGTACAGGCCGGGCTGGCCGACAACCTGAACGGTGCCCTTGGGTTCATCAAGAAATCCAAGCCGCTGCTGATTTTTTCCCGCCCGTCCATTCAGGGCTTTGACGCCAAGAGGCTGCTGGAACAGGCCGAACAGGTCGACGATTTCCCGCCGGTGATCATCTTTTCGCGCAACGGATCCGCAGAAGAGGCGCAGGACTACCTGCAGCACGGCGCGCGCGACTATTGGCTGGAGCCGCTCATCTGGGACAAGATCAAACTGGTGCTGCCCAAGGGCGCCCCCGATCCCGAGCCAGAGCCCGAGCCGAAACCCGGCCCGGAACCCGCGCTGCGGGCACCGGCCGCCGCACCAGCCGCGCCCCGGCAGGATTCGAAATTCCAGATCATCGGCCGCCATCCGGCCGTGTTGCGCGTGCTGGCGCTGGCCCGGCAGGTGGCCCGTTCCAAGGCCACGGTGCTCATCGCCGGAGAATCCGGCACGGGTAAGGAAATGTTTGCCCGCTACCTGCACCACAACAGCGACCGCGCGGACCAGCCCTTTGTGGCCATCAACTGCGCGGCCCTGCCCGAGCACCTGCTGGAATCCGAACTGTTCGGCCATGAAAAAGGCGCGTTCACCGGAGCCATCAACCGCAAGCTCGGCAAATTCGAACTGGCGGACGGCGGCACCATCCTGCTGGACGAAATCACGGAAATGGACCTCGGCCTGCAGGCCAAGCTGCTGCGCGTGTTGCAGGAGTCGGAATTCGACCGCGTGGGCGGGGTGGAAACCGTCAAGGTCAACGTGCGCGTCATCGCCACCACCAACCGGGCCATCGAGGAAACCGTCAAGGAAGGCAAGTTCCGCCAGGATCTCTACTACCGGCTGAACGTGATTCCGCTCAAGCTCCCGGCGCTCAAGCACCGGGGCGAGGACGTCATCGAACTGGCCGAATATTTCGTGAACAAATACTGCGCGGCCTACGGGCTGGGCAGGCTGGCCTTTACCGAAGAGGCCAAGGCGTGGCTCATGGACTACGACTGGCCCGGCAACGTGCGCGAACTGCAGAACCTCATGGAACGCGCCGTGCTGCTGGCCGGGGACGGCCCCATCCGCAAGAGCCACTTCCTCATGACCGAAGGCGAATGGATGCCCGACGATCTCGACGCCGTGGAGCAGGCCCAGCAGGACGTTGCTGCGGCCGCGCCGCCCGAAGGCATGGATCAGGCCCTTTCGGTCATGCCGTTGCAGGAGATGGAGAAAAAACTCATTCTCAAAAGCCTGGACGAGACCGCGGGCAACCGCACCCGGGCTGCGGACCTGCTGGGAATTTCCGTGCGCACCCTGCGCAACAAACTCAACGAATACAAGAAACAGGGCATCGACGTATAGACGCCCGCAGGAAACTGCCGTGTTCTTCGACCTACTCGACGGCTCCGGCCACTGCTGCGCCCACAGGGGCGCGCGCTCCCTTGCTCCGGAAAACACCCTGCTTGCAGTACGGCGCGCATTGGACGCGGGCGCGCAGGCATGGGAAACCGACGTACACATGACCCGTGACGGCCAACTGGTCATCTTTCATGACGAAACCCTTGAGCGCACCACGGATATTGCCGCGCATCCGAAATTCGCGGACCGCAAGCCGTGGAACGTGCATGACTTCACGCTGGACGAATTGCTGGGCCTCGACGCGGGCAGCCACTTCGCCATAAACGATCCCTTCGGGACCATTGCCGCGGGCGAACTCTCGCAACAAGAGGTCGAGAACTGCCGCAACCAGCCCATGCTCACCCTGCGTCAGGCCCTTGAGTTCACGCGCGAGCACACCCTGCCCATGAACCTCGAAATCAAGGATCAGGGCGAGCATCATCCCTGCGAGGCCATTGTGGACGCGGTGCTGGACATGATCCGGCAGACCGAAACCCGCGAACTGATGTTGCTCTCCTCATTCCGGCACGAATACATGGCCCGCGTCCGGCAGCTGGACGCCACACTGCCCACGGCCGCCCTTGCCGAGGAACACCCGGCCGACATCCCGGCCCTGTTGCGGGAACTGGGGGCGCAGGCCTACCACCCGAACCAGAAAAAAACCACGCCCGAACTGGTGCGCGAACTGGTGCGGCAGGGATTCCGCGTCAATCCGTGGACCGTGAACGACATGGACAAGGCCCGCGCATTGGGCCAAGCCGGGGCCACGGCCATCATCACGGACTTTCCCCAGCGCATGAAATAATATTCCCGGCGTTTGCCGCGCCGCGCTCCTGTGCTATGGTCCTGCCATGCCCGAATCGCGAACACGACAGATACGAACCGGCAATGCCCCGAACAACGGCCCGGTGGCCTACTGGATGCACCGCGAGCACCGCTGCCGCGACAACTGGGGCCTGCTCATGGCCCAGCAGCTGGCCACGGCGCGCCGGGTTCCCCTGTGCGTGTTCTACGCGCTTTCACCGCAATTCCTCGAAGCCGGGCAACGGCAATTCCTGTTCCTGACGCAGGGGCTGGCGCAGACCGCACGCGAGCTGGAAGCACGCAACATTCCGTTTTTGCCGCGCATGGGCGACCCGGCACAGGAAATCCCAAAGCTGGCACGCAAGCTGAATATCGGCGCGCTGGTCACGGACTTCGACGTGCTGCGCATCAAACGGCAATGGATAGAAAGCGTGGCCGACCACGTGTGTTCCACAACCGGGGCGCACGTGTTCGAGACCGACGGACGCAACGTGGTGCCCTGCTGGCTGGCATCGGACAAAAAGGAATATGCGGCCCGCACCATCCGGCCCAAGATACACAGACTGCTGCCGGAATTTCTGGTCCAACCGCCCGAGCTTGCCCCGCACCCGCACCCGTTGGCGCAGCGTCCGGCAAGCGCATCCCTTGGGGATCTGCAACACGCAGCAAGCAGTCATTCCGGACCGCCGCCCTGCGATTTCCCGTCCGGGGAACAGGCCGCGCACGAGGCCCTCGAACAGTTCAAACGCACGCGCCTGAACCAGTACGGCAAGGGCCGCAACGTGCCCACCAACCCGGTGACCTCGCGCCTTTCCCCCTATTTGCATTTCGGCCAGATCCACGCGGGCCGGGTGGCCCTGCGGGTACTGGAATCAGGCGCGGACCGCGAATCCTCGGACGCCTATCTGGAGGAATTGATCGTACGCCGGGAACTGGCAGACAACTTCTGCCTGCACGAACCGGACTACGACAACACGGGCTGTTTTGCGCCATGGGCCAGCCAGACCCTTGAGGCGCACCTGAACGACCCGCGCCCGGCCCTGTATACATCCGAAGAATTCGAGCGCGCGCAAACGCATGATCCGCTCTGGAACGCGGCCCAGCGGGAAATGGTGCGCACCGGACATATGCACGGATACATGCGCATGTATTGGGCCAAGAAGATTCTGGAGTGGAGTGAAACGCCCGAGCAGGCCATGGCCGAAGCCATACGCCTGAACGACCGCTACCAGATGGACGGGCGCGACTCCAACGGCTACGCCGGCATTGCGTGGTCCATGGGCGGAGTGCACGACCGGGGCTGGCCCGAGCGGGCCGTGTTCGGCAAGATACGGTCCATGACCTTCAACGGGGCCAAATCCAAATTCAGGGTGCAGGAATACATCGACGCGCAGGAGCGCGGCTCCCTGCTCTAGGGCATCATCCCCGCAACGCGCGCAGGGCCTTTTCCAGTTCCTTTTTGGCACGGCGGTTGCCGGGATTCATTTCAAGGGCCATCTGGTAATAATCCCGTGCCTGTTCCGTATGCCCGGCATCCATGTTGATGTTGCCCATGTTCAGGGCCACCATGTCACCCATGCGCGGCAGGTTCGGATAGATATCCAGGGCACGACGCAGGCTGTCGAGCGCGCTCCCGGAATCGCGACCATCCTGAAAGGCCAGGGCCATGTTGTAGTGCAGGGCCTCATCGTCCGGGGAAATCTCCAGGGCCTGCCGGTAATTTTCCACGGCCTCGCGCCACTTGCCCTGACTGCGCAGGGCCATGCCCAACCGGTTGAAGGTATGCAGGTCGCTGTGGTCGAGGTCGTCGCCCCGGGATTCAATGACCGTGCGCAGATATTTTTCGGCCATGCCCGGCGCCACCTTGCTGGCGGCCTCGGCTATCTGCTCGGCCATGATGGACACCAATGAACCGGCCTCCCGGCCCAGAACCCTGAGGCTCTGGTCGAAATATTCCTCGGCGTTCTCAAGGTCGCGCCGCTGCAGGTACGCCTTGCCGATGTCCGCCTTCCGATCCGGGTTGAGCGGGCTGATGAAATCCAATTTTTTCAAATATTCAAGCGCCTTTTCATCATCCAGCCCCTGAAAGGCGTGGGCCAGCCGCTTGATGGGCTCAATGTACATTTCCGAGGAATGGTGCGCGGCCAGATACGCGTCCAGCGCGTCTTCCCTGCGGTCCTGCGCCAGATGGATGTCGCCCTGCAGCATGAGCCCTGCCGGGCTGCCCGGCTTCAAGGACAGAATCTTTTCCACCAGCCCCATGGCCTGCTCGAAATCCCCGGCCTCGAGCCGCGCCCTGCCCTCGTCCAGAAGCCTGCCCAACTGGCCGGGCGGCTGCAGGGAAAAGGCCATCTTTTCGATGACGTTGTTCATGGACACGGGCTTGCAGATCACGTTGGCCACGCCCAATTCCATGAAATAGGCGATCACGTCCCGCTCGATCTCCTGAGCCAGAACAATAATGCGCATGTTCGGATACCGTTTTCTGAGCACCATGATGAAATCCGTGCTCGGAGTCTCGTTGACCATGCGCTCCACAAAGACAAGCACCGGGACCTTGCCCGCCACCAGACGCTCCACCTGACGGGCTGCGGCCCTGCGCCCGCCCACGGCGAACAGGCAGTGCCGCTTGGAACCGGCCACCCGGTGCACGGCCGAACGCAGTGTGCGCAAAAAGACCTGATCACCCGAAAGAACCACGGCCGCGCCATGGTCCTGTTCGAAGAACTCGTGAAGAATCCTGACGAAATATTCGTTTTTCATGGGGCTCCTGAAGACCGCCCACGCGGCCGGGCTATGCGCCCAAAGCCTTTTTGATCAATCCCAACTTGCGTTGCGTGGCCTTGTTGTCCGGATTGAGTGAGGCGGCCGTACGGTAGAATTCGCCGGCCTCGTCATACCGCTTGGCCTCGGCAAAGGTATCGCCGAAATGCAGGGCAATGTTTTCGCCCGCCTTGTAGACGTCAGGATTGATTTTCAGGGCCGTTTCCATGCATTCGATGGCCTTGCGGCGTTCCTTGCCGTCCCGGTAGGCCAAAGCCATGTTGAAGTGCAGACCCTCGTCTTCAGGGGAAATTTCCAGCGCGCGCCTGTAGTTGTCGATGGCCTCGCGCCACTTGCCCTGATTCCTGAGGGCGATGCCCAGCTTGTTGAAGACGGTTATGTCCTCCTTGCCCAGGCGGCTTCCCTTGTTGGCCAGCACCCGTTGCAGGTATTTCTCGGACATGGCCGGGGACACGTCGATGACGGTGGAGGCGATGCGGTCGGCAACACCGGCCACCATGCTCATGGCTTCCTGCGTGGCGGTCTCGATGGCCTGGTCGAAATACTTTTCGGCCATGGTCATTTCCTTGCGCCGCACATAGGTGGTGCCGATGTCGCACTTGCGTTCGGTGTTCAGCGGGCTGAGCCGGTCCAGCTTCTTGAGGTACTTGAGATATTCCTCCTCGTTGTACCCCTTGTACACATTGGCCAGCTTCTTGAGGGGTTCCAGATACAAACGCGAGGACTCATGGGCCAGCAGATAGGCCTCGATGGCCTTTTCCCTGTCGTTCTTGCCCAGATAGCAATCGCCCCGGAGCATGAGACCGGCCGGGCTGTTGGGCTTGATCTTCAGAATCTTGGCGCTGACGCGCAGTGCGCCGGGATAATCGCCCTCGGTCAGCATGAGCTTGCCCTCGCTCATGAGTTCGGAAAGCTTGCCCTGCGGCTTGATGGTAAAGGCCAATTTCTCGATGATATTGTTGGCGGACGCGGGTTTGGAAATGACGTTGTTCACGCCCAGCTCATAAAAATAGGCGATGTTTTCCCGCCGGGTCTCGCCCACGAGCACGATGATCCTGAGGTCGGGCAGCAGGTTCTTCATGGCGATGATGAAATCCGTGCTGGGCTTGTCCCCGAGAATGCGCTCAATGAAAACCGTGCAGGGCACCTTGCTCTTGGTATACTGCTTGATCGCCTTGACCGCGGCCGAAGGATTGGCCGTGACATACAGGCAGTCACGCTTGGTGCCGATGACCTTGGTCAGGGTCGAACGCAGCGTGCGCTGAAAAAGCTGGTCTTCAGACAACAGCACGATCATGCCGGAGTCTTTTTCTATATATTCGTGAACGATCCTGTCGTATCGACCGGTACTGCTCATTTGCTCCCCTTGCAAAAAAACGGTTGGGCCTCATGGGGCCGTGTGATTCCCGTCCCACCGAACCGGAAAACGCTCCTGCCAGAGAGCGAAGCGCCTTTTACTCAAAAACAACGCGCCCCCTCTTCATGCACGGCATCGCCTCGTTCAGCACAGTAACATCTTTCAAGCATACGCCCGAATCAAAAAAAAATCATCCACCCTACATGCGGATGGAACGACCAACTGGTTACGAAGGGGTATCAATCGACAAGAGGAAAAACAACATCTATCTAATAGGAAAAGACCCATCCCGGCATCTGGAGCAGGCCCTTGATTTCCGAAGAGCCAAGCCCGATCAGCCGCTGCAGCAGGGTCTGCTCTTCCTCGGGGCCTTCCACAAGGCCGACCCGCCCGGAAATGGAACACAATTCCTTGAGCAGGTTGATGGCTTCCTCTCGCCCGCCCATGCGGTCCACAAGCCCATACACGAGAGCCTGCCTGCCGGTAATGCCCCGGCCGTCCGCAATGGCGCGCACCGCGGATTCATCCATGCCGCGCCCCCTGGCCACGTCGGCAACGAACTGGTCCTGCATGTCGGACAACAACTCCTGCAGTTGTGCGCGCTGCTCCGTAGTCAGGTCCTTGAGCGGCGTACCCGACGTTTTGTAACGCCCGGTGGCCAGCACTTCGGGACGTATGCCGAGTTTTTCCAACACTGCGCCAAAGGTCATGAACTCGGCCTTCACGCCGATGGATCCGGTGATGGACCCGGGGTTGGCCACGATCTTGGTGGCCGGGCAGGACACGTAATAGCCGCCGCTGGCCGCCACGGTTCCGTAGGAGGCCACCACAGGCTTGACCTCGGCCAGACGTCTGACGGCAGCATAAATCTCCTGCGAGGGCGCAATGGCGCCGCCCGGCGAATTGACACGCAAAAGCACGCCCTTGACCGAGTCGTCCTCACGCAGGGCGCGGATCCAGTCCACCACGGCATCGGATTCCATGATGGGACCGACCACGTTGACCTGGCCGATCTTGTCGCCCCCAAAACCCACGGTGCCCGACGAAACGTCGAAAAAGGCCATGACCCCCGTTACGAGGGCCATGGCCAGTAGTATCATGCTGATCCCGAAAAGAACGGGATGTCGCTGTGAGAATCGAAGCTTTGCTTCCATATCTCGTTACTCGGACTCGTCCTCCGAGCTTGCGGCTTCCAGCTTCTCGCGAAGCAGGTCGCCGAGGGTGGTGTTGGCAGCTTCGGAAGAGGCACCGCCAAAGCTCTTGGGCTTGCTGCGGCGATCTTCTTCTTCCGTGGTCTGCTTGATGGACAGGCCCAGACGACGCTCATCCGCGGAAACGTGGATGACCTTGGCCTCGATGGTATCGCCTTCCTTGAAGATCTCGGCAGGGCTCTTGATCTTCTTGCGGCTGATTTCGGACACATGCACCAGACCTTCAATGCCTTCCTCGACCTCAACAAAGAGACCGAAGTCGGTGATGTTGGTGACCGTGCCGTTGACCAGCTGGCCGACGGGGTACTTGGCCGGAACCTGAGTCCAGGGATCTTCGGTCAGCTGCTTGACGCCCAGGGTGAACTTCTCGTTCTCCTTGTCCACGGTCAGCACCTTGGCCTGCACGGAATCGCCCACTTTGTAGACTTCCGACGGGTGGCGGATCTTCTTGGTCCAGGAGATGTCGGAAACGTGGATCAGGCCGTCGATGCCTTCCTCGATGCCGATGAACACGCCGAATTCGGTGATGTTCTTGATGGAACCTTCGAGCACGGTACCCTCGGGGTACTTTTCGGCCACCACATCCCACGGGTTGGGGTTGACCTGCTTCATGCCCAGGGAGATACGCTTCTTCTCCTGGTCCACGCCCAGAACGATGACTTCGACTTCCTCGCCCACCTTGACCATCTGGGACGGGTGGCGGAGCTTGCGGGTCCAGGACATCTCGGAGATATGCACCAGGCCTTCAACGCCGGATTCCAGTTCCACGAACGCACCGTAATCGGCCAGGTTGGTGACCGTGCCGTTGAAACGGCTGGATTCGGGGTACTTCTCGGCGATGTTTTCCCACGGATCGGGAACAAGCTGCTTGAGACCGAGGGAGACCTTCTGGCCTTCCTTGTCGAAGTTGAGAATCTTCAGTTCGAGATCGTCGCCCAGCTGGACCATTTCCTTGGGATGCTTGATGCGCTTCCAGGACATGTCCGTGATGTGCAGCAGACCGTCGAGGCCGCCGAGGTCGATGAACACGCCGTATTCGGTGATGTTCTTGACCTTGCCGGGAACAACCTGACCCTCTTCGAGGGTTTCGAGCAGTTTCTCGCGCTGTTCGGCGCGCTGCTCTTCCAGAAGAACGCGACGGGAAACGATGACGTTGGAACGACGACGGTTGATCTTGAGAATCTTGAAATCGAATTCCTGATCCACCAGAGCGTCCATGTCCGGAACCGGGCGCAGGTCGACGTGGGAGCCGGGCAGGAATGCCTCGACGCCACCGAGATCGACGGTGTAGCCGCCCTTGATGCGGCGAATGATGCGACCGGGGACGACGCCATCCTGTTCCTGGACTTCTTCCAGTTTATCGAAAAGCTGCATCCGCTTGGCCCGCTCGCGGGACAGGTAGATGGTGCCTTCGGCTTCGTCCTTGTTGACCACAAAGACATCAACCTTGTCGCCCTCGGCCACTTCCATGTTCCCTTCGGCATCCAGAAATTCGGACGCGGGGATCTGGCCCTCGGACTTGAAGTTGACGTCGACCAGCACGTGGTCTTTTCCGACCTTGACGACTTCACCGGCAATGATGGTGCCTTCGTCAAGATCCCCGAAATCGGAATTGAGATAGTCTTCGAGGGCAGCCTCGAAGTTCATCTCCATATCCATCTCCATTTCAGGGGAGTCTACAGTTTCTGCGGTTTTTTCCATGGTTAACCTCCAACAATGGTCCTCGGACAATGTATTTAACGTATATTGCTGCAACAGCAGTCCTCGTTGCCAGCTCCACCGGTCCGAGGTCCGGGTTCACCAGCAGCGCGGCCAGTTCGCATGCGAACCGATACCGCCGTTGATACGCCCATGGCGTTGCTGTAAAAAGCACCGGATTTTCGGACACCTTTTACAGAGGAATAATTTCCGTATCCGAATTCGTCCCACCTGTAAACCGTTTTCTCCCGAAAAATGGCGGCCGCCAGCGCCTGAAACAACAGGTGCGGGCCTCCGAATCCTGTCCGGAAGCCCGCACCGTATTCCGCAATGCGTGTGTTGCGCCGTGGAGCCTGCGCCCAAAGGTCAGCCGCGGCAGCTGTGCTTCATGCTGTCGCCTTCCACGATGAAGACCACGGCCTCGGCAATATTCGTCGCCAGATCGCCGACACGCTCCAGATGGCGCGCGCCGATGATGCAATGCACACCGCGTTCCACAATGCGCGACTCCCGGACCATATCATTGATCAATTCCTTGAGGATGCTCAGGTTCAGATCGTCGGCCTGATCGTCCATGCGGCACACCTGCGTGGCCAGCACCACGTCGTTGTCAACAAAGGCCTTGAGCGCGTCGGCCAGCATCTGCTTGGCCACGTTAGCCAGTTCTTCCATCTTGGGATTGAACGGCAGCGGCGGCCGGGAGCTCAGAAAAATCGAACGGTGGGCCATGTTCACGGCCTCGTCGCCAAGGCGTTCCAGATTCACGGTCACGCGCTGCGAGCCGATGATGGTGCGCAGGTCGATGGCCATTGGCTGGTCAAGGGCCAGCAGTTCGAGGTTGAAGTTGTCGATGTCGTCTTCAAGGTCGTTGATGGCGCAGTCGCCGCGAATGACATCCTCGGCCAGGTCGCTGTCCCCTTCAAGAAACGCCTTGACCGACTTGTGTACGGCCGTTTCGGAAAGCGCGGCCATGCGCAGAACCTGAAGCTTCAACTCTTCAAGTTTTTTCGTAAAGTGAGCGCGTTGCTCCATGTCTGCATCTCCTGTGGTATGGCATCCGCAGAATGCCCTTTGTGCGTTTTACCCGAAACCGTGGTTGCGGCGGCAGGTCCGCGCCCGCTTCGTTCGCAAAAGCGCCAACCGTGGCCGGCAGGCCTAGCCGAAGCGGCCGGTGATATAGTCTTCGGTCTGCCGGTTTCTGGGTTTGGTGAACATGGCCTTGGTATTGTCCACCTCGATGAGCCTGCCCATGTAGAAAAACGCGGTGCGGTCGGAAACGCGAGCAGCCTGCTGCATGCTGTGGGTCACGATGATGATGGTGTAATTTTTCTTGAGTTCGTGGATCAGGTCCTCGATCTTCTGGGTGGCGATGGGGTCCAGGGCTGAGGCTGGCTCGTCCATGAGCAGCACCTCGGGCTCCACGGCCATGGCCCGGGCAATGCACAGGCGCTGCTGCTGGCCGCCGGAAAGGCCCAGCGCAGAAGTTTGCAGCCGATCCTTGACTTCATCCCAGAGGGCCGCGCCCTTGAGGCTTTCCTCCACGCGTTCCTCGACGAGCCCATTGTCCGATACCCCGTTCACGCGCAGGCCGTAGGCCACGTTCTCGAAAATCGTCTTGGGAAACGGATTGGGCTTCTGGAAAACCATGCCGATGCGGCGGCGCAGGGAAACAACGTCCAACCCCGGCGCATAGATGTTCTGGCCGTCCAGCACCATGGAACCTTCCACGCGCGTGCCTGCGATGAGGTCGTTCATGCGGTTGATGCACCGAAGGTAGGTGGACTTGCCGCAGCCCGAAGGCCCGATGAGCGCGGTCACCTGATTTTCCTCGAAATCTATGGAGATGTCTTCCAGCGCCTTGAAGTCCGAATAATAGAAATTCAGGTTCCTGGAAGCCACCTTGACGGGATTCCCCATTGCGATACTCCGTGCGATTGGCTTTCTTTCGGGCGCGACAAACCGTTGCGCCCGCATTGACGGTCCCCACTGACTATACATCACCGGTTACACGACAATGACCCGACGGTTACAATTAGGTTACAGAGCCCGCAAAGGAAGGAGAACGCCCTTGTCAGGGCTTGGCAGAAGCAGGAACGGTCACCGCGAGATCGCGGCCCTGCACGGAAATTCCGGGCACAGGGACCGTGGCCCCGGCATCGCGGCTATGCAGGACCAGACGCAGACGGTCCTTGTGTTCCCCGGCCACCAGATGCGCATACGGCCCGGCCTGCATGCGCACCACGTTGCCGGCCCGGAGGGTCCAGCGGCCGCGCACGTCTATAACCAGACGCGAAGGGGAACCAAGGCGCAGGTAAGTCACCCGGCCCATGTCCCTGTCCGCCCGCAGACGAACGATCAGGGAGCCGTCTTCGGCCTGTTCGACCTTGAGGCCGGTTATGCTGCCGGTCACGGTCTTGCTCTGGGCCGCGCCTTTTTTGGCGGCGGCACTCGGAGACGGCTTGGACGACGTGGACGGCTTGTCCGAAACGGCCTTGGGGGCGCTTTTTTCGGAGCCGGCAGCAGGCGCAGGCTTGGAGACCCCGGCCTTCGGGGTGGCGGAAACGGACGGCTGCGCCCCGGAAATGGTGGCGTTGTCCTGCGGGTTCGGCGCATTCAGGGTTTCCAGATCAATGATTCTGGTATCCACGGGCATGCGCACCATATGCCGACCCTGCCCCGCACGGGGCGTGGGCGCGGAAGAAAGCACGAACGTCGCGGCGATCAGCAGGGACGCACCGCAAAAAGAAAGGACCTGAACCGGGGACAACTTCATAACCACTCCGGATAATTGGAATCAGGACCCCTCATATCCGATTCATGGGGGAAAGGCAAAGATGTGTCAGCACTTTTCCCAAAACGAAACCAGATTGCGGGCCATGCGCTCATCGGACCAATACGTTTCCATGAACGCCCGCGATTCGCGGCCGCAGCGGTCACACAGGTCGCGGTCCCGGGCCAGATCGCGCAGCAGGCCAAGCAGGGATTCCTCGTTCCGGGCCACGAGCCACGGCAATGCGGGCGCACCCGTGAAAGCCATGATATGGCTTCGGTTCCATTCGTCCAGCCCGGCGATCACGGCCAATCCCTGACTCAGGCCTTCGAGGCTGCTGACCCCGTAATAGCCCTGCATGTGGTCGAACAACACATGGCAGCGGGCCTTGCGCGCAAGGCATTCGGCATTGGGCACGTCGTCCATGAGATCAAGCTCAAGGGCCACGCCCTCCGAACGCAGGGCTTCGACCACCCGGAGAAATTCATCGGTATTCTTGAGGTCCTTGCGGGTGGGGGAATGGGCTACCCGCAACGGCGCTTCCGGACCGGGCCTGTCCGTACGCGGCAACAACGCGGTGTCGTTCAGGGGCACGAGGTTGGGCTGCCAGCGGGCCTCGGGCAGCAGCCTGAGCAGATCCGGCGTACTGACCAAAAGGTTTTCGCGGCCGAGCCGCCTGTATTTCTCGCGAAAGCTGTCCGGGGCGGAACGGAAATCATGATGGCCGTGATGATGATGCACCACGGCCTTGCCGGACAGAAAGTCGGCAGGAAGATACGGGCCAAAGCGAACATGCTCGTCCGCGGTCATGTGAAAATGCAGAATGTCCGAGGTTCGGAGCAGGTCCCCCAGCTCCTCGATGCCCGCCTCGTCCAGATCGGGCACGTGCAGGTCGGCTTGCCATGCGTGGGTGTAGCGGGTTTCCAGCGTGACCAGACGGCAGACGTGGTCCGTGTGGGCGTTCACGGCGCGGCAGAACTGGATGCCGGTTCCGGCCGGGTCGTTGACGGCCAGCATGAGCACGTTCACGGTGCGCCCTCCGGATAGACGAGCTCGATGCGGTCCAGAAACATGCGGATGCGCCGGGCCACGACTTCGGCGGTCTGCAGATCCGCGGTCTGTCCGGCCTGCTCCAGCTGGGTTCCCAGTTCAGTGAGCATGTCCATGCCGTAGGACGCCCCGGTCCCCTTGAGCCGATGCCCGAGCAGGGCCACCTGTTGGGGATCGCCCGAGGCCAGCGCCTGCATCAGGTCCTGATGTTCCTGCTCGCGCAGCTCCATGTACCGGGGCATGATCGGAGCGATGACCGGGTCCACGACGATGACGTACTTGTCTTTCACGACAGCTCCAGCTCGTTTATTGTGCCGGACCCTTTTCCACGGACTCCAGTTCGGAACTGCGGTCCGGGGTCAGGTCGGTTCCGGCGAATGCGCCCGCAGCGGGTAATTTGACCGTGAATTCCAGCAGCTGGTCCACCTTGGCCACCACCGAGTCCACGGCGCAATCCAGCACATGGCCGCCCGCGGTGCGCTCCCTGTTCAGAAAATGCCAGTGGAATCCCGGTACGTTCACGCCCTTGACGAACGCGGGCGACCACAGGCCCACCAGCGTCCCTTCCACATTGGTATACTTGACGATGACCTGCTCTTTCACCAGCTCGGCCAAAGGGCGGTAGGGCTTGGTCTGGCCGGGAATGGCCCGGGTCTTGACCCAGGGAAAACGCCCGTCGATGCGGATGGCGTAAAAGGCGTTGGCAGAGGGCAAGCCCTTGACCAGCTGGGCGTTGAAGGCCTTCATGTTCGGGGCCGGGGCCAGCTTGAGTATGGTGTCCTCGTCAAAATCCGTGACCGAGGCAAACGGGGTTTTGGCGTCCCGAGGCGCGGGCACGGCCTTGCCGCCTGCGGTCACATGGTAGGCAACGCCGTCCACGACCACCATCTCGCCGTCCAGCGTATTGAACGTTCCCAACCCGAACCCGCCGTGCTTCAGCAGCTCGCCCATGGTCAGCTCGCCGTCATACACGCCCGCCAACAATGCGTCGATGGTGGAATACTGAAACAGACGCTCCCCGGCCCGCACCGGCATGGCGGCAAACACCAGAACCAACAGCAACCAAACCGAAAAAGACCATGATACCGCTCTCTGCTTCATGCCAGCTTCCTTGCCTTTGAAATTTCCGAACCGTTGCTGTTGGAGACCAGACCGCGCATGGCCTGCCCGGTCAGCCGCTTCATCCATATTTCCCCGGTATTGGAAAGAAAATGCAGCTTGCGTCCCTGACTGCCGGCCACGTCCTCGGTACTGATGGAAAGGCCCCAGTTGCCCAGTATCCTGCGGGCGGCTTCCACGTTGCGCCTGCCCACGTTGTAGGTGCTGCCCTCAACTCGTTGCGCAGCAATGCCCGAGGCCCCGCCAAAAAGCTTGACCTGCAGATCCGGTATGGAAACGCCCAGCTTGGTCATGCCCTGCAGCATGTTCTCGATGGCCGTGTTCACGAAACGGCACGGCTGGGGGTCGCGCTGATCTTTCTTGCTTTCCTTGCTGTCCGGCAGGAAAGCATGGCAGATGGCGCCCACGCCCCGTTCCCTGCTGGTCATGGTGATGGCCACGCACGACCCCAGAACCGTGGTCACCAGCGTCGGCTGCACGGCCAGGAAACAGTCGCCCGTCTGAAGAAATATTCTCGGATACTCCTTCATCATGTTGCTTGCCGTCACTTGAACTCCCCCATTCTCTCCACGTATACTGGCACCATTGATCAGACCGCTGATTTTCCCATGCCGGGAACATCAAGTCAATCCCGTACGACAGCTTTGGACGGTGCAGTTCGCACCAGCTGGGAAAGCAGCAGCGAGACAATGCTCAGGGCCGCGGCTCCCAGAAAAACCACACGGTAGTTGGCAAGCCAGGCCACGCCGCCAACAAAGGGCACCACCACGGCCGCAATGTGGTTGATGGTGAAGCCCACGGCCATGCCCGAGGCAATGTCCCCGGGATCGGCGATCTTCTGAAAATAGGTGCGAATGCCCATGCCGAAATTGAAGAACACGTTGTCCGCCACGTACAGCAATCCGACCACCAGCGCGCTCTGCGTGTAGGCATAGGTGATGAAGATGAGGGTCAGGCTGGCGTACTCCAGACTGAGCATGCGCCGCTCGCCAAAGCGGTTCAGGGCGCGGGCGATGACCGGATTCACGAAATAATTGATCACGTTGTTGAGCACGAACAGCAGGGTCACGGACTCCACGGAATAGCCGAAGCGCTGCACCAGCAGAAACACGGCAAAGGCCACGAACACCTGCCGCCGCGCACCCGCCAGGAAGGTCAGCGCATAGTAGAGCCAATACTTGCGATAAAGGACCATCTTCTTGTTCTGGGGCGCGATGTCGGTTTTGGAGGGATCGCGAAAAAACGCCCACAGGCCGCCGCACACGGCCACCGCGCCCACGGCCGCGAACATCTGGCTGTAGCCCAGATACCGGGCGGTCAGAAACAGGACCGCGCCCACACCCACGTTGGTGGCGCCCATGACGCTGCGCATGCGCCCCAGCACCAGCGGCGCCTGCGCGTGGTCGAAATACTGCAATGTCAGGGACTGGTTCATGGTTTCGTAATAATGGAAGCCGAAACTCATGATCATGGTGGTGAAGGCCACGCCGTATACCGAGGGGAACAATCCCGTGGCGCAGACCCCGGCCCCGAGCACCATGACCGAAACCGCAGCCAGCCTGTGTTCGCGGATGAACAGGAGCAGATACACGGCCAGCAGGCACAGGAACCCCGGCACTTCGCGCACGGACTGCACGATGCCCATGTCGAACCCGGAAAGCCCGCCCACTTCCACGGCAAAATTGTTCAAAAGCGTGCGCCAGCCCTGAAAGGCCACAGTGCTGGATATGGTCAGCACCAGCAGGAATATGTACATCTCGCGCCTGTTGCTTCCGGCAAACATGCATATCTCCGATATTGCGGTTCGAGAAAAGGATGAATAGGATGCCTCGCGTCAAGCGCGATCAGAAAGCAAAGAACCTAATAGCGAGCAATAACAATGTCTACAGCAAAAAGGACCGTGGTCAGCGCCTGCCTTGCGGGCGTTCCCTGCCGATACGACGGCAACTGCACCGAACATCCTGCGGTCATGGAACTGGTCCGGGCCGGGCTGGCCCTGCCGGTGTGTCCGGAACAGGTGGGCGGCCTGCCCACGCCCAGAACGCCCGCGGAGATCGTGGACGGCCGGGTCATGACCAAGGACGGGCAGGACGTGACCGGCGAATACGAACAAGGCGCCCGCGAATGTCTGCGGCTGGCCAAACTCGCGGGCTGCACCCGTGCGGTGCTGCAGCCCCGCTCCCCGTCCTGCGGCGCAGGCACGGTCTACGACGGCACGTTCAGCGGCACCCTCATCCCCGGTTTCGGCAGGTTCGCTGCCCTGTGCCGCGACAACGGTCTGGAACTCGTGAACCCCGACGATCTGGACTGATCCGCACATGAAACGCCGCCCCGTGCACGACCTGCCCCTGACCATACGCGAGAACCCGCGCGCCCGGCGCGTGCTGATCAAGCTGGTGCCGCGCACGGGTCTGGTGGTGGTCGTTCCCCAAGGCTTCGACACCTCTCAGGTGACGTCCATACTGGCGGAAAAGCAGAACTGGATCGTCCGGACCCGTGAACGCATGGAGGCCGAAGGCGTGCGCTTTTCTCGCAGCGCCGAACTGCCGGACACGCTGGATTTCCCTGTGATGGAAAGACAGTGGCAGGTGCTGTACCTGCCCAAGCCCGGCAATCTGCGCCTGACCACCAACGCAACACGGCTCATCGTCAGCGGCCCGCAGCATGACCCGTACGCGGTGCAGGAAGCGTTGGCCCGATTCGTGGCCCGGCAGGCAAAAGAACACCTGCCGCCCCTGCTGCACGCTGTTTCCGAACGGCTGGGCCTGCCCTTTGAAAGCGTGCGCATCCGCACCCAGAAAAGCCGTTGGGGCAGCTGTTCGGCCCGCAAAACCATCAGCCTCAACTGCAAACTGCTCTTTTTGCCGCCCGAGCTGGTGGAGCACCTGATGATCCACGAGCTCTGCCACACCCGCCACATGAATCATTCGCCGCAATACTGGCAGCTTGTGCGCCAGTTCCAGCCACAATGCCGCCATCTCGAAAAACGCCTGGGCTCGGCCCTGTCGCTGGTTCCGGACTGGATGCCCTGAGCCCCCCCTCCGCTTTCCTGACTGATAATCATACCCTCATCGGTTTTATTTGATATGGTTTGCCCAAATTATTCCCGGAGGTCGTTATGCGTTTTCTTTCGAGCATCAAGGGCAAGATACTGATTCCGTTCATTGTCCTGTTTCTTATTTTCGGATTCGGCGGCTACGCGATATTGAACTCGCAGCTTGCCGAGATGGAGAATGAATTCGTTGACATGCTGGTGGACACGCACATGTCCGAAGTGGAACAGGCCCTGAACATGGCCGAGCAGGGAGCGTTGCAGCAAGCCGTGCTGTTCAGCAGGATGCCGGGAGTCATCGAGGCCTACCGGATAGCCCATGAGGGCAACATGGACGATCCGGCATCACCCGAAGCGCAGGCCGCGCGCGAGGCCATCCGCGTGGACCTGAAAACCGTGCTCGACGGCTACAAGCAAACCATGGGCAGCGCGTTCCGGCTGCATTACCACCTGCCCAACGGCCGCAGCCTCGTGCGGCTCTGGCGCGACAAGCAGGCCAAGAAAAACGGTCAGTGGGTGGACGTTTCCGACGACCTTTCATCCTTCAGGCGCACGGTTCTGGACATCAACGCCTCCGGGTCCCCGCTCATGGGCATCGAACCGGGACGCGGCGGGTTCACCATCCGCGGGCTGGCACCGGTCATGGACGGCGGCAAGCAGCTGGGTTCCGTGGAAGTGCTCACCGGATTCAACGCTGCCCTGCAATCGCTGGAAAAAGACGACAGCATCACCATGAACGTGTTCATGAACGCGTCCATCCTGCCGGTAACCACCAAATTGCAGGACCCGTCCGAATATCCGGTGCTGGACGACAAATTCGTGCTCATCTCCGGCATGGAAGGCACGGACAGGGAAAAACTGCCCTCCACGGACATGCTGGAAAAGGGAGCCTCCGGACGCACCGTGCGCATCAACGACGGCACGGCCCTGACAACATTTCCGGTCGAGGACTACAAGGGTGAACAGGTCGGCGTCATCGCCCTGAGCATGGACATCACCGGCCCGACAGCCCTTATCAACGGGGTCAAGGTAATCCTCGGCAGTTCGCTGGGCATCTTCGTGCTGCTGGTGCTCGGCATCGGCGCATGGGCCATGAACCGCTTCATCCTGATCCCCATGGGCAAGGGCGTACAGTTCGCCACCCGGCTCTCCCGGGGAGATCTCACCGCAACCATCGCCCACACGGCAAAGGACGAAGTGGGCGAACTGGCCGACGCCCTGCGCAGCATGGCCTCGCGGCTGTGTTCTGTGGTCAGCGAGGTCAAGGACGCCTCGCACAAGGTACACTCGGGCAGCAAGGAACTCAGCGGCTCGTCCATGGACATCGCCAGCACGGTCACGGCCCAATCCTCCACCCTGCGGCAGGTGAACGCCTCGGTGGAGCAGATGGCCCAGACCATCGTGGACAACACCAGAAACGCGCAGGCCACCGACGACATCGCCAGCAAAACGGCCAGCCAGGCCAACGAGGGCGGCGAAGCGGTCACCGAAACCGTGGAAGCCATGAAGACCATTGCCGAAAAAATCCGCATCATCGAAGAGATCGCGCGGCAGACCAATCTGCTGGCCCTGAACGCGGCCATCGAGGCGGCGCGGGCCGGGGAACACGGCAAGGGATTCGCCGTGGTGGCGGCCGAGGTGCGCAAGCTCGCGGAGCGCAGCGGCGAAGCGGCCAACGAGATCGGGGAAGTGTCCAATGCCAGCCTGGCCGTTGCCGAACGCGCGGGCACCATCATCCGCGACATCGTGCCCTCCATCCGCAAGACCGCCGAACTGGTGCAGGAAATCACCGCCTCCAGCGAGGAACAACGCAACGGGGCCGAGCAGATCAAGAGCGCCATGAGCAGCCTTGATCAGGTCATGCAGCAAAGCGCGGCCGGGTCGGAATCCATGGCCTCGGCAGCGGACCAGCTCACGGAACTGGCCGAACGGCTCGAGGAAGTGACGCGCTTTTTCACGCTCGACGAAAACGCCGAATTTGCCTGTGCCGCGAATGCTTTGCCGAACGACCAGCCGCAGGCCCTGCAATCCGAAGAAACCGACGACACGGGGTCTCCGCCCATGGACCATGAGGAATTCGACAGGTTCTGACAACACCGCACGGCGGGTCAGGAGGCTTCATTCCTGCCCCGCCGCTTTTTTCCGTGCCCCGGGCAACACATCCAAACGAAACATTATACCCCGCCAGACTGGACGGCCACTCCCTATCCGTTTACTATCGGCCCCGACCATGAACGAACCACACATTGCCGAACCCTCCCGCAAGCGTCTCTTCATAGGCCTGATCAGCGCGTCATGCTTTCTGGTCTGTATCCTTCTGGTGCTCCTCTGGGTCATTCCATATGTTGGATTGGACGCCATTCATCCCAGCGCCAAATGGATTCTGGGCATCCTCGTGCTCGGCCTCGGCGGGCTTGTGTGCTGGGCCTACTGGGGTCTGTTCCTGAACATCGTGCTCAAGCGGCCCATCCCCGGTTCGCGGCGTTTCCGCGGGCTGACCATCAAGCTGTTCCTGCCGCTCATGGTCATGCTGGGACGCGCGCTGGGCATCGACAAAAAAGCCATCATGCTCTCGTTCATCAGCGTGAACAACGAGCTGGTACTGGCCGAGGCCGGAACCTACCCCCCGAACAAAATCCTGCTGCTCATGCCGCACTGCCTGCAAAACAGCAAATGCGACCGCAGGCTGACCTACGACATCAACAACTGCGTGCGTTGCGGCAAATGCCCCATTGCGGGCCTGCTGGACCTGCACGACAAATACGGCGTGCATCTGGCAATAGCTACGGGCGGCACCATTGCCCGGCGCATCGTGGTGCAGCTGCGGCCCAAGCTGATCATTGCCGTGGCCTGCCACCGCGACCTTTCCAGCGGCATTCAGGACACCTATCCCCTGCCGGTCTTCGGGGTGATGAACCAACGCCCGCACGGGCCGTGCCTCGACACCACCGTGGCCCTGCCGAACGTTGAAGCGGCCCTGCTCCGCTTTCTGGACAAGGACCACGCCCCGGACGCACGGGGCAAGGCCATCGGCACCGGGCAGGCCACCAAGCTGTAGCCCGAACGCCGTCGAACCGACACACCCCGTTCTTGCGCATTGCGCAAAACACTCCTATGCTCCAAGCTACCGGGCCCGCCCTGAAGCGAGCAGAACATTACACCGCCGGAAACCGTCCGGCGCAACCATGGTTCCGGACACCACAAATCATTTCCCCTTCCGTCCGCGCCATGGCTACAAGGAGCCCACAATGAAAACCAACGCCGCGCCCCTGCCTCCGGCGCGAACAGCCGCGCTCGAAGCCCTGCACCGCTGCCTCGGAAACGACACGGACATACAGGCCGCACTGGACACGGCCCTGCGCACGCGCGAGCTGGACCCGCGCGACAAGGGGCTGGCCACGGAACTGGCCTACGGCTACCTGCGCATGCGCGGCAGGCTGGAATACGTGCTCTCCCGCTTCATCAAGGACCCCACCCGACTGCCGCCCAAGATGCGGCTGGCGCTGGGGGTGGCCGCCTACGAACTGCTGCATCTGGAGCGCATCCCGGCCTATTCCACGGTGAACTGGGCCGTGGATTTCGCCAAGACCAAGCCCAAGGCGCGCCTTGCCGGGCTGTTCAATGCGGTGCTGCGGCGCATTTCCGAGCTGGGCGACGACGCCGCCGACCCGGACTGGTACCGCAAGGACGCCACGCAAACCGAATTTCTGAGCCGCTATTATTCCTGTCCGGAATGGATCATCGAACTCTGGCAGCGGGCATACGGCGAGCAGGACACCCTGCACCTGCTCAAGGCGCAGGCCAGTGCCCCGGCCATCGGCCTGAACCTCTACCGCCACCCGGACGCGGACGTTTTCTACAATGAACTGGCCGCCAACCCGGACGTGCTGGACATCGACGGCATGAGCTTTGCCCTGCGGCCCGGCACCAGGCTGCCCAAGGCCGACCCGCCGCTGACGCGCCAGAGCTTTGCGGCCCGGCAGGTGGTGGACATGCTCGACCCCCAATCATGGCCCACACCCGTGTGGGACGCCTGCTCCGGCCGAGGCGGCAAAAGCCGGGTGCTCAAGGAACTGGGCATCGACGACATCTTTGCCAGCGATCCGCACATGGGCCGACTGCGCGCCCTGCACCGCGAACTGCCCAAGGTGCCGGTGTTCGCGGCCCGGGCCGACCGTGAACCGCCGGTACAAAATGTGGGCACCATGCTGCTGGACCTGCCCTGCTCCGGCCTCGGCGTGCTCTCGCGCAGGCCGGACACCAAATGGCGGCGCACCAAGCACGACCTCGCGGACCTCGAACAACTGCAGGCCGCCATCCTGAACCGCGCCATGCAGACCCTCAAGCCCGGCTCCCTGCTGGCCATGATCACCTGCACGCTCAACCCGGACGAAAACGAGCACCAGCTGGAACGGCTGCTCAAGGCCAATCCCTCGGCCACGACCGTGACCACGTGGCACACGCCCGCAAGCTCGCCGCTCAACGAGTTCTTCTGGGCCGCGCTGGTGCGGGTGTAGAGGGAAAAACATTTCGAGCCACAACAGACGGCTTGGGAAGCGCCGGATGCAAGGCGCAAAAAAACACCGGAACGATGCGTAGCAACCCTACGTGAGTTTCGGTGTTTTTTGCAGCAACGCCGCAGGTGCCTTTCCAGGCAATCTGGATTTTGCCTCCGGCGGCCCAAGGCCACGGCCTTGGGAATCCATTTCTCGCGCCTTTGGCGCGGCAGGAGGGGACCGTTGGGCCTGTCAAACATCGTAGCCTGTTATACTATCTACCGTAAAAACGCTGCTCAGTGGTCCGAAAAACCGAGGCTACTTATACGCCCCCTAACGGCGTTCAGACCGTCCTTAGGCATAAAAATGCGACGACGACGGAACGGTACCCGCATTCCCTCGGGACGAAGAAGACACGTAAGGCGTTGAACACAGTCATGCATAATCGAAAGTCTGCGAAGGTGATCACCTTCAAAGCACAAAAAAATCAGCTAAAAGGTCACGCAAAAAAAGGGGAAGTTCCAATCTGGAGTTCCCCCTGTATTTTTTAACTGGCTTGGTATGGTAAAAAATCTTTACTAGAAAGTGGCTTAAAGCCTTCGGGCCAAGGTGCTTCCAACCTGCATAATAATTTGAATTGAATTGGTGCGCCTTCGTTTACTTGAACGACGCGAATGCTGATATCATCAGGATTGCTAATTAGTTCGAAAAGAGTAGATAAATCATGAGAGAAGAAACGGGGCAAATATCCAACAAGAGCCTTCGGCGTATCAGTACGCAACATCCACGCCTCAGAATGAAAAAGGTTTTGCTTGTCTGCGCAGAGGAATAGTCTGTCTCCTGCTTTTAAAGCATTTATTCTATCTTGGCAGCCATCACACATGTGCCTGATGCCATGGGAGAAGAAGTCGTAGCAATAACGCCCATCTTGCATGGTGGGCATCGGGAAAATCTCAATGTTGTCAGTACGCCTTTCCCCTCCAGAAATGGCCAGAATACTTAGTTCGTCAGCATTTTCTTTTTCAAGATTTAGCCAAGCTAGGTATTGATCGTAGTCGGATCTAGAAGGGGTAAGGATTCTGTTCTTAAACAGGGCAAAGAGTTCATTGGAAAAATATTCTTTGGAGATATCTCGCATCCTTCCAAAGGGGACAAAATCCGCGATTCTTTGGACTCCCTTAGTATACTGAAATTTGTATGCACCATCAGAGAAAGACAAAGTTCCTACAGGAATCCAAGCATTACTTGGGACATCCTTGACTGCAACAAATAGCTTCTTTCCGGTTCCCATACTCTACTTCCAGAATCCTTTTTTTGTTACACTTTATCATTTCATACATGAAATGAAGGCTTATGTCGCTAGCAAATTCAGATGGCACTCGTCGTAGTATCAAGTCAAGTTCATCGTCTGTAAGCAGTTCCAATTTATTTCGCCAATAATTGGCTCTTTCTGGCCCTAATCGGGCGGCTGCGAGGCAGAAGCAGCAGAGCGAGGGGCAACGTTTGCCTTGTTCATAAAACGCCGACTTGGCCCTTTTAACGAAAGCTTCGACTGATCTTCTGGAGTCTTTTGTGACAAGTCTACCTTCTCTGTCATGGTCTAGTAAGTTGTGCCCAAGGCTTGAGGCATGAT
The DNA here is from genome assembly GCF_008830225.1 of Pseudodesulfovibrio senegalensis. Lineage (NCBI taxonomy): Bacteria > Pseudomonadati > Thermodesulfobacteriota > Desulfovibrionia > Desulfovibrionales > Desulfovibrionaceae > Pseudodesulfovibrio > Pseudodesulfovibrio senegalensis. The sequence continues at coordinate 70,832 of NZ_WAIE01000009.1, read as the reverse complement.
CATATGTCGGAGCAAGCCACATGTTTTTGTCGGTATCTACTATAAGTCCCCAATTTTCGTGATGCCTATCCAAGTTGCCTATTAAGGCGTCTAGCATCAGGTAGCTTAAAAACATATCCGATGCGGTTAATTCTTCATCGATTATTGCCCTGTACGACGGGTCATTCGGGTTACACGGATACAGGGGAAAAGAGTCGTTGGGGCGCGAAATCGCGGAGAAAAATGCGGCTGTCCGTCTAAGGGTATATGCTTTTAGCTTGTACCTTTTTGTCGCATCGTAATCGTCGTACGCTTTTTCTAACAGCTCATTACCAAATATTAGGCGACCTTCCTTCCCTCCATTCAGAAGGAAAGATGAAGAAATAACTCCCTGAGTTCCATCAGAGATGGAAAAATCATAATAGGCATGGGGGATGCCAAGAGTCTCACAAATTTTGGAAGCGACCATTTCGGCCGTGTTTTGGCATGTGTGGGGTCGTCCCGCTTTAAAAAGATACCGTTTGCCGTCCTTGTTATCCTCCACCCAAAACTTATCAAGAGTTCCTTGAGGCTCCAAATCCCACTGATTCTTGGTGATTCCGATGATCGGGTATGTGTCTTGGCGTCGGAGAGAGAACATTACTACCTGCATGAAGTGATGCTATAATTTACAAGTCAATAAATTAACCTTCTTGTAGAACAGATGGTTGGCAATTGTCCATCAACGCGCTGGAACGATGCAGGTTTTCTGCGACAAGTGTATCCAAAAGTGTGTCCAACGAAAAAACGGGCTACGGCGAAAACCGTAACCCGTTGAAATCTTATGGCGTCCCCAAGGGGGTTTGAACCCCTGTTGCCGGCGTGAGAGGCCGGTATCCCCCGACCTTCGCCCTCAATCCGCCCCCGCCCAATAACGAGAAGGCCCCAGCGGGACAACCCCGTGGAGCCTGTTGATTCTCGTTACAAAAGAAGAAGGATACTTTCTTTATAGCAACTGGTGTGCCATGTTTTGACCAAGTGCGAAAATAAATTTTATATCATTATATTTCAATGTTTTAAATGTCTTCTTTTTCTTTCTCTGTGCGGTCTACACTCAACCGTTTCGGTTCAAAAATTTTGACAATGCGGGTTGCGGCCAGTGGGCGGGCCAATTTTTTATACCCTCTGGGCGAGAGGGGTATTCCGAATTCGCGGGCGCGGGCAAGGGGGCCTTGTGCGGTCAGTAGGCCAGCCTGCCCAATGATTTCATGATCAGGGTGCAGCCCATGGCGAACATGCCGGTCAGGCCCATGCCGCAGGAGAATCCGGCCAGCAGCACCGGGGCATAGTGCCGCCATTGCGCGCCGTATTTTTTCAGGAAATAGAAACGGCCCAGCAGCGCGCCCAGCACCTCCAGCACCAGCCCGTGCGGGGTGGATTGGCCCAATCCGCGCACCACGCCATAGACCAGCAATACGGGCATGCCCAGCAGGTTGAGCGTGGTATACATGACCAGCCCCAGCCCGATGCCCGCGCAGACAATGGGGCCGGAAAGCGCCTCGAAAAACAGGGAATTTCCTTCCAGCGTGGACGTCTGCATGAGCAGGGTGTTCAGGGCCTGCAAGTGCCAGAGTTCCTGCGCAAACGGATATTGCGGCGAGGGAATCGGGGCCAGCCGCCACAAGAATTGCGAGAACAGCAGCGAAGCGATCATGACCACCGGGAACACGATCATCTCGGCCTTGATGATGCCGCGCAGGCTGGTGCCGGTCAGCTCGATCTGCCGGAACTGCACCGTGGCCTCGCCGTAGTTGTGAATGGGAATGGGCGCGTACCATATCTCGATGCCCTGATAGCCGAAAAATTTTGCCCCGGCGATAAACGAGAATTCGCGCACCATGGGCAGGCTGATGAACTGCCCGGCCACGCCCTCCATGCGCGCGGTGATATACGAGACCACCGGGGTGTAGATGAAGCCGTAGAGCACGAAGAATATCCACGGAAACGACGGCACCAGCCACACGCACATGAGGATGTAGGCCAGCGTGGAGGCCACGTAGATGCCCAGCGAGACCCAGATATTGATGTCGCCCCGGTTCTTGTTGGTCTTGAGCAGCACGGAAAAATCCATGCCGCCCGAGGCCGATCGCAGGGATTTGACCACGTACCACACACCGATGATGGCGATACCCAGCCCCAGCCCGATGCCGAAGCTCATGTAAAAATCGAAATTGTTGGCAAACACGGTTTCCACGGTTTCCATGCCCGGATGCCAGCGGTGCAGCACGCCGTGGGTATACAGAATGGGGTTGGCGATGATGGTGATGATCAGCCCCACGAGCCCGCCGATGACCGCCCAGAACGGCAGCACCATGCCGATGAACACCAACCCGAGGTCGAACTGGAAGCCCGTGGCCACGGCCGGGAGAACATCCTCGGTATGCCGGGTCAGCTCGATCCACGGTATGGGAATGAGCCGTATCGGCTCCTGAAACAGCAGCCCCGATAGCGCGGGCAGCAGCACATAGAAAAATCCGAAGGCCAGCCCGATCATGCCGCCGATGGAGAACACGCGCCATTTCCAGCCGGACTTGCGTTCGTCCGTGGATTCGGCCAGGGCCATGGTGCCCAGCGCGCCCACCGGAGCCATGGGGAACGGCAGCTTTTCCACGTCCGAGGTCAGGCGATACAGGCTGTAGCCCAGCCCGAAATGGTCGATGCGCTGCACCAGCTGCGCGCCCACCAGCAGCAGAATGGGGATCAGCCAATCCCGGTGCATGAACGTGCGTTCCAGATAGGCGGCCGAATCCAGCCCGGGCGCCACCCAATGCGGAATGAACTCGGTCAGCCCGAGCATGCGCGCCGCGTCCGACTGCACAAGGTACTGGTTCCACAAAAGCCCCTGGAACGGCGACGCCAGCGCGGCCCCGGCCATGTAATAGAGCAGGAAAATTTCCTGTTGCTTGAGCTCCGAGTACGAGCGCTTGGCGATCTCCGCGAACAGGATGATGGTCACCCAGCGTGCGGCAGGACCGATGCCCTGACCGATGACCAGCTGCAGATACATGCTGCCCGGCATCATCAGGAAACCGATGAAGATGGCCCCGATGACGGTCTTCCAGTCGAAGCCTTCCTCGAAGTGCTCCGGCGGCTTCATCAGGTCGCGATATTCTTTCAGTTCCTTGTCGTCGTACATGGTTCGGCCTTTGGTTGCCGGGGGAAGGGGGAAACCCCTTTGCAAAGGGGTTTCCCCCTTCCCCCGGACCCCCATCCCCCTTCCCGAAACTCTTTGGCGATCGCTTCGCGATGGGCGTGGTCAGGTTTGTTGTGTCGGTGTTTTACTTACTGTATTTTATATCACTTCATTCTTTTTTTCTTTTTCATCCTTCCGCCCCCCCCAACCCCACGCCGCAACGCGGCGTCGACAAAAAGTTTTGGAGGATTCTCAAGGAACCTTTTTCCCAAAAGGTTCCTTGAGCCGCCGGAGGCATCTTCCCTTTCCGGCTCTTCTACAGTGGGAAGACCGAATACACGGTCTTCGTCCACAATCCGAGCAGGGCATACAACCCGCCCATGAGAAAATCGCCCAGTATCAACCCCACGAACAGGAACCGCACCCGGTTGAAAAGCGCTGTCCCGCCGTAATGCAGGCAAAGGTGATTGCATAGCCAGCCGATGAAAAAGCTGAACCAGAGCACCTTCATGCCCGAGGAATAGGCCACGAGATAGCCCAACGGATGCAGAGGCCACCACGGCAGCCGATAATAGCAGAAAATGAGCAACCCCATAATCAGCGCGCCCGCGCCCGAATAGATGATGGTCCACTTGTTGGGGCCCACGGGCACGTCCACGAGCCGCTGCGCGTTTTCAAAGTTGGCCAGCACGGTCTGGGTGGCCCATTCGAGATTCAGGTCGCGCAGGCCGTACTTGTGGCCGAGGTAGAGCATGGTCACGAAAGCCGCGATCACGGCCAGGAACAGCCCGGCCCCGATGCCCACCACCATGGCACAGCGCGACTGATTCTTTTCGCAGACCTTGGAACCGTGAAACAGCGTGGGCATGACTGCGGAACGGAAATCCAGAAAAAGCACCTTTTGCATGACCGCGGCCATGGCGATTCCCGCCTGCCCCATGAACCCGGTGCCGAACATGCCGATCATGCCGTCCAGCGGCGCGGCCGTGAGCGTGAAATAGGGCAACCCGCCCTGACAGACCGCGCGCGCCGACACCAGCGAAACCATGATGAAGCTCACCGGCAGCATGAGCGCCACCAGAAGCGGCAGGCCGAAATACATGCTCCAGCCCACGAGAAAGGCCATGCCGCCCACAAGGCCCCACAGCGGCCATACCGGGGGTATCCATTCCTGCGGCGGCGCGGTGGCGCGGATGGCTCCGCTGTCCGCAGCCGTGCCCTTGCGCCGGATGGCGTGGGTCAATGTTTCACCCAGATGATGCCTCGCCAGCCAAAGCAGGAAAACGAAAAACACGGCATAGGCCCCGATGGTCTGCGCGCCTTCCGCGCGGAACAGGTCCGGGCCGAAGGTCACGCCCAGCGCGGCCTCGGGCAGTTGCAGGCCCAGCACGTAAAGCAGCCCGTATGACAGGCCCGCCAGAATGAAAAAAACCCACATGCTGAAGGATATCTGGCGCGTGGTCAGAAACGCGAACCCGATGAAGGCCGGGATCACGTAGAGTTTCAATTTGTAGAACCCGGAGAACAGCCCGAACTTGGGGAAATACTTGCCCGCCAGCAGAATGGTGGGCAGCTCCGGCACGGACGGCACATACTGGTGCATGCCGTTGAGCAGGTGCAGGAAACAGGTCATGAGCAACCCGATGAGCAGGAATCGGTCTGTCCAGAACGCGCCGAACTGCCGATTGTCCAAGGCCTCGCCCATGATCTGCGGCACCCGGAACAGGGGGAAAAGCACCCGCTCGTTCATGACCCACTGCTTGCCGAACAGGCGCATGAGGCAGATCATGACGAAAAACGAGCCGAGAATGAACGTGCCCCAGACAATGAGCGGCGGCACCCATACGCCCCACGGAATGGCGCCGAGCACCTCGCCCATGCCCATGGCCTTTGCGTCGGGCAGGCCGTTATACAGCGTCTTCACTGCGGCGGTGCTGTCCGGGAACCATGCGTCCGGCAGCAGCGGCGTCAGCACTTCGGTCCAGCGCATGGCGTCTTTTGCAAAATGCTGCGGGGCCGTGATGTTGATGAAAAAGCTTTCGGCCATGCCGCTCCAGCCCACCGAGGTGAACAGGATCATCATCACCCATGCCGTGAGGATTTCCACGCCCCCGAGCACCGGACGGCGGCCCGATATGCGCGACCATGCCGCGCTGAGCACGAACAGCCACGCGGCCACGAAGAACGGGGCCAGCGGCAGGTTGCCCTGCCCGATGGGCGCGTTGCGCAGCACCGCGTCGTTGTAGGGCGTGAACACGCAAAGCAAAAGACCCAGCACAAGGCCCGTGACGATGGCGCGCGGCCGGATGCGTTCATTCATGTCAGCCGACCTCCCCTGTTTGGCGCGTGCGTTCGCTGAAATGTTCGGCAAGGTCCGAGGCGTAGCCCTGCACGGATTCGTCGTCCAAAGCGCGCCATGCCAACAACTGCTTGCGCAGGTCGTTGAGGAAGTTGCGGTTCAGGTTTTCCCATGCCTTGTGTTCCCCGGCCTCGCGCATGAGCGTGACCTGAATCTGGCGGTAGCCCCGGTAGATGTCCGAGGGGCAGAAATGCAGGTCCACCTTCTGGCGCACGCCGAAGTCAAAGGGCGCGAGCCAGGCACGGAATTCAAGGCGGAAGCATATCTCCGAACTGGAGAGCATGTCCTCGGCACGGGCCATGAGCGCCAGCTGGTCCACGGCGGCGCTGTCTCCCGCATCAATGAACGAACACCCGATGTCCGCAGTGCTGAAGGCCCCGTGGGAGACGTCGAGATGCGTCCGGTAATACTCGTGCAAAAAACCGCCTGCGCTGGCCTGCTCCCTAAGGTTGATCAAAAACGGCAGCACCACGGTCAGGGTGTCGCCCTTGGCCTCGGGCATGGTCCACGAGCGGTTCACGTCCGGTATGGCGATACGCGCGGCCACCCGCGCCGGATACAGGGCGGAGATGACCACCACGAGAATGACCAGCACCATGGCGGCCACGCCTGCCGTGGACGAATAGTTGGCGGTCATGCCTTCCCATAGTGCGGTTCCGGAAAGGGCCACGGCCGAGACCTGTGCCAGCAGGTAACCGATGACCACGGAAATGACCGCAAAGGCCAGAGCCTCGGCAATGAACAGGAAGGCCACGTGCGGCGGGGCCAGCCCCACCGAGGTGTACACCGCGATTTCCGGGCGGCGCTCATGCACCGAACCGATCATGGTGTTGAGCACGATGAGTATGGAAATACATAAGGGAATCAATATGTTGGCTACGCCGGAATAATTCACCGTATTGGAGGTGAAGAACAGGGACGTGCCGTCCGGTCCGCCCCGGAAGATCATCAACCCGAAGCGGTCGCCCAGCGTGGCCTCGGAATCCGGGTCGGTCTCGCGCACGGCCAGCCCCTTGAGATGACCTGTCCTGCCCAGCGAAAGCAACAGTTCGGCAGGAATGATCACGGTGTCGTACCCGGCAATGTGCTGATACCGGCTTTCGTAGTCCACCACGTCCTCGCCCTCGCCCATGGCCTCGGCCTCCACCTCGGACATCTGCACGGCCGCGCGGCTGGGATAGACGATGGGCGTCATGGGCTCGCCGTCCAGGTCCGGGTTGTCGCGCAGGCCCGTGTCCGCGAATATGCCGGTCACGGTGTAGGATACGCCCCATACGGACACGGAACCGCCCGGCCGGACATCCAGCTGCCGGGCAATGCGCTCGGGCAGCATGCACACATGGCGTTCGCCCGGAGTGAACCAACGTCCCTCCACGAGCATGCGGTCCAACCCGCTGACCTGCGGCTCAAGATACGAAAGCCCGATCACGGCGCGTGCGTTGGCGGTTCGATCCTTCATGGTCAGCGGAATGACCGGGGCGTGGCTCTTGTCGCCGGTCATTCCGGTTTCGTACCACACGCGCGGGGCCACCACGCCCTTGCCCCGGTAGGCGTCGGAAACCACGTTCAACGCCTCGGTGGGCAGGTCTGTCCAGTTGAAGTTCTTCATGAACAGGCCGTGATAGGAGGCCGTGTCGCTGAATTCGGACCAGCCCTTCTGGTTCACGGATTTGACCGTGGTGAAATTCATGATGGTGAAGGTCAGGATGACCAGCGTGGCCAGCGTGAGCGCAGTACGCACGGGCCTGCGCCGCAGGTTGCCCACCCCGAGCACGAAGGCGGCCGTAAACGCGGCGGCCGGGCTGATGTCCGTAAGCTTCATATGCTTGGAGCGGCGTTGCAGTTCCACCATTTCGCGCTCAAAACGGAAGAAGATGATCATGCTCACCAGCAGGGAAAGCGTGAGAATGAAGAAAGCCAGTATGACCACCATGGGGCTGTAGGTAAGCTCGAACGCCGGATGCACCAGATAGACCGCACCGATGATGGCAGTCAGCAACCCGAGAAACGCGCCGATGCGTTTCTTGATGTCCGCGAATCCGAACAGCAGCCGCTCCATGCAGTAGGCAAAGGGCATGAACAGGGCCACGTAGAACAGCACACCCACCAGCACATCCTTCTGGATGGAATCCACCTCGTTGTATACGCGCGTGGCCTTGGCCAGCGACGAACGCGAGGCTTCCATAAAGGCATCCCACCGCAGCTCGCCGCGATATTCGCGGGCCTGTTCCAGCTCTTCCCGGCCTTTCCGGGTCAGGTCACGCACCCGCTGATTGACGATGCCCTTTGTCTCGAGGTTGCGCACCCTCGGGGTGACAAGATTCCACATGTCGTTGGCGGCCCGGTATTCGGTCATGGGGATGGTGGGCCAGCTGCGCGCCAGATAGCCCACGCCCTGCGGATGTTCGGGGTCTGCGTTCAGCAGCAGTTCCTTCTTGTCCAGCACCGTGTCCGAAAGGGTCAGCTTGATGGGTACGTCCGGTTCAAGAAACAGGGTGCCCATGGTGGACTGACGCGTATCCAGACGGCTGTACCAATAGCTCACGGGCGGAGCCTCGGTGCGCGCGTCGATGAGCTTGGGCCGGTACAGATATTTGAATGTGCGCGAATCGAACATGTTGAAGACCGTTGTCTGCGTGCAGGTGAACAGGGTCAGGTCGGTCTCCATACGGTTGCGCTTGAGCTTGACGCGATAGGCGTCCTTGCCGGTCTTGGGCTTGTCCACGGCCCATTGGGCCAGTCCGGTGTCCTGATCAAACCGCAGCCCTTCGAGCACAGCCTTGTGATAACTGACCTTCTTGCTGGCCAGGCCCGGAATGCGAAAACGTCCGTCCGTATCCACCATGCCGTAGGTGCGCGTGGCCCACTGGTAGCAGAGCACCACCATGTCCGTTCCGGGCTTGTCCGGAAAAATCTCGCCCTTGCGCATCAGGTTGGCCCTGCCGCCCAGCACCACGAAACGGTCCTTGGCCCGTTTGCCCGCGTCCGCCAGCGGCTTGTCGACCAGCGCGCGCGCCAGCGTGCGCACCACCTGCGCCTGTTGCCGCAGGTAGCCGAAGTCCACGCGGTCCGGCTGGTCATAGGGTGTTTTCCATGCGGGGCGCACGTCGTGCACCGTGGCCAGCGTGAATCCGGGGAACCCGGCCAGGGCCATGGGCTCGCCGCCCATCTCCGGGGTGTCCGGCAGATAGCTTTCCCACGTGCGCAAGCGGCTGGGCCGCAGCGTGCCGTGGTACAGCGGTTTGAGCTTTTTCGGTAATGTGGCTGCCGCATCCTGAAAGAGATCATGAACCGGGCTGAAAAAACGGGTGCGGTTCACCTCGGGCTTGAGGTCGTAGAGCCAGCCCTTGTCAAAACCGCCCACGCCCTTGCCGTGACTGGAAAGATACAGGGACATGTGCGCGGCAATACGCCTTTCTCCCAGAACCTCCTTGAGCCGCAGGGCGGACTGGGCGGATTCCAGCCGCGCGGCCAGATCCCTGTGCACCCGGCCCTGCCAGTGCCGGGCCGGTTCCAGATAACGCAACAGAATTTCGGCCTCTTCCGGGTCCGGCCCCACGTCCGTGCGCGAAGACTGCACCCAATACAGCCGCTTGAGCTTGAGCCTGCGGGCCGCCACCCGCTTGATGCGCCGCTTGATGTCGAACGTCTTGCCGTCCTGCGGTGCCACGTCCTTTTGCAAGCCCTTGCCCCGGGCCAGCATGCGCATGCGCATGAGGTCGTTGGTCAAAAGGTCCTGAGCGTTGCGGGTGGCCACGCGAAAAGCCTCGCGCAGCATGTCCACCTCGTCCGGGGCAAGCCCTTCGATTGCCAGCGGTTCAGGGCGATCCAGCAGTTGGCGCACGCGTGCGGTGCGCTCCAGCCGCTTCTCCAGCCCGGCGACCTGCTCGGCCAGCTCGCTGTTCTCGGTCACCAGTGCGGCCGTGAATTCCCGCATGCCCGCCTGCGCCTGCGAATGGGCTCCCGTGCCCAGCAGCAGTACGCTCCGTGCGGGGGGATTCTTCCTCAGGTCCCGGGCGATCTCCATGAGCGTGGCCATGGACGATGCTTCGTCCGCACCGGGAGCGTGGCCATTCACATAGGCCGTGGAGTCATAGGGCGCTTCCAGAATCAGGACCTGTTCGGAGCGTTTCGGGTCTGTGCCGGGAATCATGCAATACACGTTCTGGACGCGGGCCTGTTCCCAACGGGCCTTGGATGTCAGCAACACCCTGTCCAGCCAGGAAGGCGCGCCGGGCGTGAGACGCCCTCTGAACCGCGCCTCGGCCTCGGTTTCGGACATCCAGAACATGGGCAGGTCCACCGGGGTCAGCTCCACCTTGTTCTCGAACAGTGCCTTGGGCGTGGGGTCGTTGCCCGAACCGATGAAAATCAGTGCACGCGCACCAAGCAGGGCCGCGTTGCCCCAGTTCCTGCCAGAATCCATGTCCAGCATGACCACCGCGCCCTGCGGGTCCATGCCGTTGAAATCAGCAAGCCGCCCCTTGGCCGCGTAGATCAGGTTGCCGCTGATGCCCGGCGGGGTCACGGCCCCGGGCGAAAGCACGTTGTTGCGCAGCTGCCTGAGCTTCACGGTGGCACCGTTGTTCAGGGTCAGGGTGGCGCCAAGCTGGCGGATGGTGGGAACGCGAAATGTCTGGCGGCCCAGTGTGGGGTTCAGGGACTTGAAATCCAAACGCCACTGGCGTTCCACCATGTCCGCGGCCGCAGACGCACCGGGCATGCCCGGGCTGCGGTCCTCCAGCGCGGCCATGGCGCGCACAAACGCTTCCCCGTGCCATGCGGCCTGTGCCGCGTGCGGCATGCACGCGACAACCAGCAACAAAAAGAGGAATGCGTTTGCGGTAGTGCGCATCAGGAGGCTTCTCCTCCGGATTTCTTTTCTTCGGTCGCACCTTGCCCGGGCGCATGGCCATTGTCCGGCCCACCGATGCCGCCGATGCTGATGTTCAGATCCTCGCGGTGCTGTATCTTGTCGATCATGCCGTCGCGTATCCAGACCACGCGGTCCGAAACATTGAGCATCTTGTAGTCGTGGGTGGCGGAGATGATGGTCACGCCGCGTTCCTCGGAAAGCATGCGGCACAAATCAATGATCTCTTCGCCCGTGGAAAGGTCGAGGTTGCCGGTGGGTTCGTCCGCAAGGATGATGGCCGGGTCGTTGGCCAGCGAGCGTGCAATGGCAACGCGCTGCTGCTGGCCGCCCGAAAGCTCCAGCGGCTTGTGCTGGAAGCGTTCGCCCAGCCCCACGAGCTTGAGCAGTTCGATGCCTTTTTCCATGGCGTCGTCGCCGTTCATGCCCGCAAAGGTCATGGGCAGGGTCACGTTCTCCAGCGCGGTCATGACCGGAATGAGGTTGAAGGTCTGAAATATGTAGCCGATCTTGCGGTTGCGCAGCCACGCCAGCTCATAGGCGTCCAGCTGCGATATATCCACCTCGTCGATGAAGACCTTGCCGTCCGTGGGCTTGTCCAGTCCGCCGATCATGTTGAAAAGCGTGGATTTTCCCGACCCGGAGGGTCCCATTATGGATATGTATTCCCCGGCATATACCTCGAGGTCCACGCCCTTGAGCACGTGCACGGTCTGCTTGCCCAGGGCAAAGTCCTTTGTCACGCCGATGACGCGCACGATGGTATGGCGGTCTTCAGTCATTGCATCTCCTCAGTGTTCCGCGCGCAATGCCTTGATGGGTCGCATGCGCGCCGCAAGCAGGGCCGGGTACAAAACCCCCAGCAGGCTCAGGCCGCAGCCCGCCAGTACGGCGATGCCCATGGAGCCCAAAGCCGAAGCCCACGGCAAATGCGCCACGGCCAACGTTCCGAACCGGGCCAATCCGGCCAACAGGGAAAAAAGGAATCCGAACAACGCGCCCGCGCCCGCGCCCAGCAACCCCTGCATGGCCGCTTCCAGCATGAAGATGCGCAGGATCATGGAATCCAGCGCGCCCAGGCACTTCATGACCCCGATCTCGGAAAAACGTTCGGTCACGGACATGAGCTGAGCATTGACAATGCCCACGGTGCACACCAGCAGGGAAAGGATGACGATCCAACGCTCCTTGGCGGTCATGGCCACGCTGTGCGTGGCCGCGTCCACATCGTACCCCGCACGGGTCAGCATGGCTGCAGCGTCTTCGCCTCCGTGGCGCAGGATGCCCGAGGCCACATCCAGATTTATCAGCACAAAGGCAAGAAACGACACGGCAAGCACCAGCGAACTGACCGTGATCATGGAACGGAACAGCCGCACGCGCAGGCTTTTGTAGCTGATCTCCACGGACTTGGCCCATGGCAGGGAAATGGCGCGCTGTATGCCGCCCCTCGACGGCCCTGAACGCAGTCCTGACAATTTTTTACTCATATTCACAATCTATACGCAGGCCGCGTGGCGAATACAAGACGGTGATTTTGTTTTTTCGACAGATTCCGCGCATTGGGGCTTGCTCGAAACAGGCTCAAAGCAAATCGTCAAACGTCACGGCCTCGGTGTTCGGATGGCTCCGAACCGCGCGCAACAGCAGATCCAGAAAGTCAAAGGCTGCCCCATTGGTGCGCTGGTGGTGCAGCATGACCCCGCAATGGCCTGTCGCCAACGCATCCTTGAATTCCGCAAACAGCGCATCCCACCCCTCGGCCGGGGTCGATTCGTTCCTGGTGTGCAGGTCCGTATTGATGAACAGGTCCGGCAAGCCGGGCGGCAGCGGCACCTTTTTGCCCTCGCCCGCGGAACGGGACACGGCACGAAATCCGGTTCGCGCCAGTATCTCCCCGGTTTCCCTGTCGAACCTGTTCCATGGCGGCGTAAAGAACGGCTGGAAATCCCGGCCCATGAGCCCGGCCAGCTTGTCGCGGCCGCGCTCGATGTCCGCCTGCTTGGCCTGTGCGTCGCGCTCGTTCCCGAATTCGCCCTTTTTGCCCATTGTCTGGTGGTTGTGATGCCGCCAGCCGTGCTGGTGCCAGCACCATTGCGAGGACTCCCCGGCCTTGGCGCGCAACTCGTGCCAGCGCGAAGCGTTGAGCCATGCCGGAACAACGGCCATGCACAGCGGAACCCTGTTGGCCGTGAACACCTCAAGCATGCGGGCCATGGCCCTGCCGGGCACGGCCACGTCATCCGCGCGGAAAAACACCCGGCACTGCCCGGGGGCAGCGTCCAGCACAGCGGCCAGACGGTGTTCCACATCGGCCGGAACGGCCTGCCACAGGGAGGAAACAAGATTTTTGACGATCATGGCGGGCATGTAGCACACATGGGCCCGGTCCGCCATGCAACATCGCAGTCCGTGCGCGGCTTGCCTGCGCCCGGTTTGCGGGGTAGGGCTTGGTCCATGAAACGATTTCGCGCCCTGATCTTCGACTTTGACGGAACACTGGCCCGCGTGCCGCTGGATTTCGACCTCATGCGCCGCAAGGTCTCGGCCCTAGCCGAGGGATTCCTGCCCGAGCGACCCGTTGTGAACGGCCAGCCCGTTCTGGAGCTGGTGGAAGAACTCACGCAACAGATTCGGGAATACCGCGACCATGACGAGGCCCTCGAATTTCACTGCCGGGCGCGCCTGACCATCACGGACATGGAAATCCGCGCCGCCAAACAGGGCGAACTGTTCGCGTACACGCGGCCCGTTCTGGGACGGCTGCGGGACCAAGACGTGGCCGTGGGCGTGATCTCGCGCAACATAACCCCGGCGGTGACAACGGTCTTTCCCGACATCCTCGACCATGTGCAGGTCTTCATTCCCCGCGACGAGGCCCGCAAGGTCAAACCCCACCCCGACCATCTGCATCAGGCTCTGGAGATCGTGGGCGTAGCTCCGGAACATACGCTCATGGTGGGCGACCACCCCATGGACGTGCAGACCGGGGTCCGCGCAGGTGCCGCCGGAGCGGGCGTAACCACAGGACATGCGGACAAAGCCGGATTCCGCGATGCCGGGGCTTTGTTCGTGGCCGACGACGTACGCGCGCTGGTGGACATGCTCTGTGACAAAAAACATATCTGACAGCATGAGAACCATTGCTTTCCGGTATAAATATTATGTATCCTGCCATTTCGGCCGGGCTTGAGGGGGGCGGGCCGGTTTTCCGTTGCAAGGGGAGCGGAATACTCAAAGGGTGGGGGACAGACATGAGCCATCAGGATCGGGATACATCGTCCCGGCAACAACTGGAACAGGAAGCACGAGAGCGCTTTGAGCAAAGGCGGCGGGCCAAGCTCGCCGTGGACGCCCTTGATGACCGAAAAGGCGACCGCAAGGCACATCTTGACGAGGCACAGCTTTCCCGTGATATCCGGGCCGAGGCCGCACGCGAACGGGAGCGTGAAGCGCGCCACCGCTCCGAGGAAATGGCGAGACTCCGCACCCAGATGCGTGAACAGCGTGCCGCGGAAAAGGATGAGTACCTCCAGGCCGGAGTGCCCGAACCCCGTACCCGGAAACTGTCAGTTTCCGACAAGGAACGGGTGCCCCTGGAAGAGGAGATCGTCCGCGCAGACAAGATTTACGGTCAGGCAGTGGACTATGCGCGCGGCTTTCTGGATGACGTCCGGTCCGGGCGCGCCTTTGACCACAGGGCCTCCGAACCGGTGGTGGACGGCTTCATCGATTCGGTTTTCCGCAACGAATCCGCCGCATCCGCTCTCTGCAAACTGCGCAACTACGACGAATACACCTACACCCACAGCATCAACGTGGCCGTGCTGTCCATCATTCTGGGCAAGCACATCGGGCTGGACCGCGACAAGCTCAGGCTTCTGGGCATGGCGGGCATGTTCCACGACGTGGGCAAGGCCGTCATCCCCGAATCGATCCTGAACAAGCCGGGCAAGCTTTCGGACCGGGAAATGGACGTCATGCGCACGCATCCGCGCGAAGGCTTCGACATCCTGAGCAAACAGCCGGACATGCCGCCACTGGTGGCGCGCGCCGCGCTGGAGCACCATGAACGGTTCGACGGCAACGGCTATCCGCAAAAACTGAAGGGGGAAGGCATCAGCCTGATCTCGCGCATCGTGGGCGTGGTGGACGTGTACGACGCCCTGACCAGCAAACGGGTCTACAAGGCCCCCCTGCCCCCGGGCAAGGTGCTGGGCATGATGTACCAGTGGCGGCTTTCGGACTTTCATCCCAATATCGTGGAACATTTCATCAAGAGCCTCGGCATCTATCCTGTGGGCAGCTTTGTGCGGCTCTCGGACGGCGAATTCGCCATCGTCATGGACCACAACCCGAACGCGCCCCTGCGCCCCACGGTCAAGATCGTCTATGACTACCGCATGCGCCCGCGCCCGTTCCGGCTGGTGAACCTGGCCAACCCGGCCTCCAACCGCAAGGCCCTGCTCATCTCGGACATCGTCAACGCCCGCGACCACAACATCGACGTGGCCAAGCTCATGTGCTGACCCGAAACGGGTACAGAAATTTGGCCCGGCACCGGCGACACCGGCACGATGTTAAAAAAATTATACCCGGCATCGGGCGTTGAGCCAACAGAGGGAACAATATTCAGACAGCGCAATCACCTGTAATTATTATCTTTGTTTATTAATTTTACAGTGATCCAAACTTTGGCACGGTCAATGCTATATGGAAAGTATCCTTCTTCTTTTGTAGCGAGAATCCACAGGCTCCCAGGGACGGTCCCTCGGGGGCCTTCTCGTTTTGTGGGGTTTTGAGGGCAGGCGGGTTCCGCTTGAGCCCTTCCCCGCCCCGTGTGCGCCCGGTATGGACATCAGCCCATACCAAGGGTAGATATTGATGTCATGAAACAGACAGACTCTCCCCGGATTCCGGAGCTTTCGGGCACAAAACCCCGCGTGTTGCTGCTGACCAGCCAGTATTTCATCATGGGTGAAATCGAAGCGGCGCTCAAGCGACTCGGCGTGGAACACCGGCTGCTGGACCTTGCGGCAAGGGAAATGGACCTGAACGAATTCGTACGGCTCATGACCGAAACCCTGAGCGATTTCAAGCCGGACTTCGTGCTTACCGTGAACCATCTTGGCGTGGACCGCGAAGGCGTGCTCATGTCAATCCTCGACCAGATGAACGTGCCGCTGGCCAGCTGGTTCGTGGACAATCCACACCTGATCCTCGACCTGTACAGCAATGTGAACACCGGACGTTCGGTGCTGTTCACCTGGGACGCGGACACCGTGGAAAGCCTGAAGGCGGACGGGTACGAATCGGTTTTTCACCTGCCGCTGGGCGCGGACCCGCACCGCTTCACCCCGGAAGGAAAGGATGTGCCGCAAGAATGGCGAGCGGCCATTTCATTCGTGGGCAACTCCATGAAAACCAAGACTGAAATGCGCTTTGCCGCGGCCCGGCCCACCTTTGCCATGATGGAGTCCGGCTTTGAAATGGCCGAAGGATTCATGGAAGCGCCGGAACGCACGGTACGCGAATACCTGCAGCGCGAATGGCCGGACATTGTCACGGAAATGAGCCGCCAGCCGCGCGAACGGGCACTGGCCTTCGAGACCTACCTCACATGGCTGGCCACCTGCCTGTACCGGCGCGACTGCCTGCTGCGCATCATGCCCTTCGAGCCGCTCATCGTGGGCGACGACGGCTGGAACGACATTCTCGGCCGCATAGAGGGCTGGCGGTACCACGCCGAGCTGAACTATTACGACGACCTGCCGGACTTCTATCTGGCCAGCGACATCAATTTCAACTGCACCAGCAAGCAGATGAAAGGCGCGTGCAACCAGCGCGTGTTCGATGTGCCCTGCTGCGGCGCGTTTTTGCTCACGGACCACCGCGACCAGATCGAAACCCTGTTCGAGCCGGGCCGTGAAATGGCCGTATACAACACCATGGACGAAATCCCGGACATGGTGGAACGGTTCATGGCCGAGCCGGACGAACGCAAGCGCATTGCCGAAGCAGGACGCAGGCGGGTACTGGCCGAACACACATACGATCACCGCATCGTCTCACTGCTGACGACCATGCGCGACACGACCCTCTAGCCGGAACCGAACGTGCCCGAGAAAAAACCCATCCTCGTACTCCAGATGCAACGCATGGGGGACCTGATCCTGTCCTTTCCCATGCTGCTGTGGATCCAGCGCCACTATCCGGGCCATCCGGTCTGGGTTGTGGCGGAACCGAACTTTTACACCCCGCTCATGGCTCTGGCCCCGCAGGTGATATTCATGCCGTGGACCAGCACGGCCTTCATCAAACGGCACGACTACACGCTGGTGGTCAACCTGAGCATCCGCGAACAGGCCGCAACCCTGGCCGCAGAAGTTTCAGCCGAGCGCAAGATCGGGCCACTGCTGGAGAACGGCATTGCGCGCATCAACGGCAACTGGCAGCTCTACCGGGCCTCGCTGGTGAACAACAACCGTTACAACCGCTATCACTGGGCCGACCTCAACGCGCTGGACATCGTCAGCGCCAGCACCGTGGGCGGCACGGTTTTCGAGGAACCGCGCACCCTGCCGGGCAAGGAAAACCGCATCGGACTGTTTCTCGGCGCCAGCGACCCGGCCAAGCATCCCACGCCTGCATTCTGGGCCGCGCTCATCAGCGAGCTCCTTGGCCGCGGACTGCGGCCGGTGCTGTTCGGCGGCCCGGCCGAGGTAAAGCTGGGCAACGAGGTGCGCAGGCTGTTCAACGGCCCGGTGCTCGACTATTGCGGCAAACTCGAATTGAACGATTTCACCAAGGTAGGCCAAAGCCTGGCCCTGTTCATCACGCCGGACACCGGCCCCATGCACCTGGCCGCGTGGACCGGACTCAAATGTCTGAACCTGTCCATGGGCAACGTGCATCCGTGGGAAACCGGCCCCTACCAGCCCGGTCATTTCGTGCTGCGCGCGTCCATGGACTGCGCCAAGGGGTGCTGGACCTGCCCGGAAAACACCCTTGCCTGCCACGCGCCGTTCGAGCCGAAACGCATTGCCATGCTCACCTCACGGCTGGCGGCCGGGGACGGACCGGACAAACTTGCGCGACTCCGGCTGCCCGGCCTGGACCTGTTCCGCACGGGCCGATCCAAGAGAGGCATGTACCATCTGCACTGCCTCGGCAGCCAACCAGACGAACACCGCATGCTGAGCCGTTTCTGGAACGCATGGTTCGGCTGGCGCCTTGGCGGTGCCAAGGAACAGGACAAAACGGACGCCCGGCAATGCTGGACCGATCTGCAACAGCAATATCCCGAGGCCGCAGAGGCACTGCTCGGCCACGTTCCGGCCATGAGTCGTCAACTGCGGCACGGATTGGCTTCCGGCGAGGTGTTGGACCAGAAGTTCTGGGAGGACAGTCCGCAGCGGATCAAACCCCTGACTGGATTCGCCCACATGCTGCTGCAGAACAGAGACTACTCGCAGCAGGCGTGGAAGGACGGCATGCAACTGCTGGAGGCGTTTCTGGCCATCTGCACCTGAACGCACTCTCCGGCCCGGCCCAACACGCGCAAAAAAATCCCGACACCATGAAAAGCATGGCGCCGGGATTTTTGTCCTTGATGTATCGCCGCCTACTGAACGTAGACCTTGAGACGCTGGCCCGCGTAGATGGTGCCTTTCCTGTTCAGGCTGTTCCAGCGGCGCAGGTCGCTGATGCGCACGCCAAAACGGCGGGCAATCTTGGAAAGGGTATCGCCCCGGCGCACCTTGTAGCGCACCAGTTGGGCGGCCTTGGCGCTTTCGGCCTTTTTGGCGGCCGTACGCGTGGCAGCCGAGGAATGGTCGGGAATGAACAGCTTCATGCCCGGTTTGAGGCGGCTGGAGCCAAGCCCGTTGGCACTCTTGAGCGTGCTCACGCTGATGCGGTAGCGCTTGGAAATCGACCACAGGGAGTCGCCCCGTTTGACCACGTAATTGCCCTTCTTGGCAGCAATGGCGCGCTTCTTTGTGGATGCGGAGGCGTACTTCTTGGAGGCCGAGGCCTTGGAACCGGGGATACGCACGATCTGTCCGATTCGCAGCGTATTGCTCCGGCGGTTGTTGGCACTCTTGAGACGATTGATGGAAACCCCGAACTTGCGGGAAATGGTCCACCATGAATCGCCGCGGCGCACCTTGTAGCGGCCCGACGTCGGAATGGGGCTCGTGCCCGAAGAGGCGATGGCCCTTGCCGAACCGCGGCCCGGAACCATGACATAGCGGCCAGGGCGCAGGGTGTTGCTGCGCCGATTGTTGACCTTCTTGAGCACGGAAATGGGCACTCCGAACTTGCGGGAAATACGCCACCACGAGTCGCCGCTGCGGATGCGGTAGCGAACATAGCCCGCGTAGGGACGCGAAGACGGGTTGGCCAGATAGGCCATCATCTTGTCCGCCCTGTCCACGGGCAGATGCGCGGTGGCCTTGAAATCGGGCGGGCTGACCTGCCTGCGGAAGGCCGGGTTCATTTCGTGGAACTCGCGCCAGCTCATTTTTCCGGCGCGGGCAAGGGCCAGCAGGTCCGTGCCGCCGGGGATGGCCACGGCCACGGTCTCCTTGTCCTGATCCCAGCGCACCGGCTCGAACCCGAGCATGTCGAGGTTCTGGAATATCTTGGAAATGGCAATGAATTTGGGAACGTAATGCCGTGTTTCCTTGCGCAGCCGACTACGGCGCGAAAGCCTGCGGTTCTTCTTGCACAGCTCGAAGAAGTCGTCGGAATTGGTCTTTTTCAGTGCGCGTGAGATTTTGCCTTCGCCCGCGTTGTATGCGGCCAGGGCCAGATACCAGTCCCCGAACCGCTCATGCAATTCCTTGAGGTATTTGGCGGCGGCTTCGGTTGCCTTGTACGGATCACGGCGTTCATCAATCCACCAGTCCACCTTGAGCCCGTACTTGCGGCCGGTATAGGGCATGAACTGCCACATGCCGCCCGCTCCGGCCCACGAATAGGCCTTGGGGTTGTACCCGGATTCGGTAAAGGGCAGCAGCACCAGATCCTGGGGCAGGCCGTGGCGGGTCAGGGTCTTGCGCACATAGGGCAAATACGGCTCGGAACGTTTGAGCCAACGCTCGAACGTACGCCGCGCCTTATGCGTGAAGTACTTAAGGTATTGTTCCACTTCCTTGCTTTCGTGCGGTTCAAGGTCGAACAGCAGTCCGAAGCGGGAGTTGAGCACTGTCTGCTCGGCTTCGGTCAGGGTGGAATCGTCGGATTTCGGGTCGGCGGCCAGTTCCGGGTCGAGGGTCTCATCCGGGCTGTCCGGCCCGAAGGATTCCGCATACACGGTCCTGTCCGTTGCGGCCTGTTCGTCGGTGGACACGGATTTGGGCGTACATGCCGCCAAAAGCGCCGCGCCGGCAACCAACAGGAATAAAAGTCGTACTCTACTGAATTTATGCAAAAAGTCCTCCTAGCACTTGCCTCGAGGCCGGTGGTCCGGGGCTTCCGGGAGTCTAGAAAATGTCTTAAAAATCGGTTACGCCTTGAAGATACCTGCTATCCTACCTGCGATCCAATTGCAATAGTGGACCGAAACCGCTACTCAGTGCCTGTGGCGCGTGAGCGCCGACTACACTCGGAATTTGGAGCAAAAATGCAAAAAAACGCAGAGAGACCACAGGCGGGCGGCAAGTCCTTTGTCATCGGCAACAAGCCGGTGCTGGAATTATTGCAGAATTCCCCGGCCCGCGTGGACTTCGTCTATTTTCGCAAAGGTCGCCACGACAAGGGGCTGGAGCAGATCATTTCATTATGTAAAAAGGTCAAGATTCCGTTCAAGGCCCTGCCGGGCCAAAGCCTTGACCGCATGTATCGCGGCAACCACCAGGGTGTCATCGCCCAGGCCGCGGCACTGGAATACGTTGACCTCGACCATGTGCTCGAAGCAGCCCACAGCGCGCCCTTGCCGCTGGTGGTGGTGCTGGACCAGGTGCAGGACCCGGGCAACGTGGGCGTTCTGGCCCGCACGCTCTATGCGCTGGGCGGGGCCGGGCTGGTGGTGGGCCGCCACCACAGCGCCTATCTCGGAACCGGAGCGGTCAAGGCCAGCGCAGGAACCCTGAACCACCTGCCCGTGGCCAAGGCCGGAAACGTGAGCCGCGCGCTGGAGCAATGCGCCAAGCAGGGATTCCTCATCTACGGAGCGGGAACCGGAGACGACGCGCAGCACGCCTATGAGACCGAGTTGCGCACGCCTGCGGTACTGGTGCTGGGCAACGAGGAAAAGGGCATCCGCCCGGGCGTTGCCAAGCATTGCGACACCATGCTGGCCATCCCCTTTGCCCGGCCGTTCGATTCGCTGAACGTTGCCCAGGCCGGGGCCATTCTGGTCAGCCGCTTTTCCGCGCAATGCATGTGACGGATTCGTACGCACGCCAAAAAGGCCCGGCTCCCATTGGGGAGCCGGGCCTTTTTCGTCCGGAAACAATTCCGGCCTACTTGATCCAGCCGTTGAGCGCGTCCACGATCTTCTCGGCCTGCGCCTTGCTGGAAATATTGAACTTGGATTTGGGACGATAGGTTCCGCTGACCTTCTGGTAGCGCCGGATGGAATATTTCTCCGGTCCGTATTCGCCCTTGGCACGGTTCCATTCCTGATACCGAAACAGGATGGTGGTCCATGCGCCCTTGGACAGGATGACCTTGTCCAGCTCCTGAACGATAAGCTGGTCGTCCTCGGAATAATTGATGGTGATTTCGTCTACCGTGGCAGCCACTGTATGTTCCTCCCTGAATGAAATGAGCCGCTCATGCGGCCAGAAGGTTGCTTACATGGATGAAAGCAAAAGGGCAACCCACACGGACAAATGGCATCACCGTGGCCAATCAAAAAGCATTCCCGGCATTTAGACCGTCAAAAACACGGAAAACGTGCGCCGGGCCGCCGTTGCCGACTGGCAAGAAACAGGGCTCCCCACCGGGAAAATCCATTTTTCTGCATTTCATGGTTGACAGAATATATCTTTATAGGAATAATTATCATTAGCATTGCAACGTCACACGCTTGGGGCGAGCCTCTTCCTCTCCTCCCGAAGGGGCCGCCCCGAAACAAACGCTTTTTGGGACGGCAAGGGCGTCTGCCCGCACCGTCCCGGCAGGCCGCGGCGAAAGAAAGCCGCCGCAGCCGAACAACCCCCGGCCCGTGTGCCGGAAGTTCCTCCCCTCCTTGTGCCTCCTGGCAGGGCGGTCTCTTCCCTGGGAAAGGGGCCGCCTTCGTATTGCGTAAGCTATTGGATATATTTCGGAAGATTGATGAACAGCGTGCGGGTGTAGGTGACCATCTTGTCCATTATCCATGGAAACGCCACCAGCAGGGCAATGAAGATGGCAATGATCTTGGGCACGATGGTCAGGGTCATTTCCTGCAGCTGGGTAGCGGTCTGGATGATGGAAACCGTCAGGCCAACCACCATGCCGATGGCAAGCATGGGCAGGGCGATGGTCAGGGTCATTTCAATGGCCTCGCGGGCAAATCCTATGACGAATTCCGGTGTCATGGCGCACTACTCCCCTGGATCGGTCATTTGATCATGAACGTGTTGACCAATGAGCCCACCAACAGGCTCCAGCCATCCACCAGAATGAACAAAAGAATTTTGAACGGCAGCGAAACCATGACCGGCGGCAGCATCATCATGCCCATGGAGAGCAGGATGCTGGCCACGACCATATCCAGAATGAGGAACGGAATGTAAATGAGAAACCCGATGGTGAACCCGGTCTTGAGCTCACTGATGGTATAGGCGGCCACCAGCATGATGGTGGGCACATCCTGCTTGGTGGTGGGCCGGGGCTCCCCGGTGATGGAATAGAAAATGGAAAGGTCCTTTTCCCGGGTATGCTTGAACATGAAGGCCCGGACGGGTTGCTGGGCACGATCCAAGGCTTCGGAAAAGGGAATCTCTTCTTCCAGATAGGGCTGCAGGGCCTCGTTGTTGACCGTGGTGGCCACGGGCCACATGATCACGAAGGTCATGAACATGGCCAGCGCTGCCATGATCTGGTTGGGCGGCATCTGCTGCGTGCCCATGGCCTGCCGCAAAAAATGAAAGACCACGATGATGCGGGTGAAGGAAGTCATGGTCAGGATGATGGCCGGCGCCATGGACAGCACCGTGAACATGAACAGGATTTCCAGCAGCACGGAAATCTCTTCGGGCTCGGCCTGACCGGCGGCAAGGCTCATGCTCAGCTTGGGGATGACCGGGTCCTGCGCCCAGGCGGCAACAAAGGAGACGAGCACCATTGCAACGGCGGCAATCAATATTGCCAGAGGCCGGACAGCCCGGCCGGAATCAGGATTCCGATGCATCCTCGACCTTTCCCTTGAGCAGCCCGGCAAACGCGGAGGACGACGGTTCATTGTCTTCCGGCTCGTCGCCCTCTTCCTGCCCGAGCAGGTTGATCTGGTGCTCGGTCACACCCAGCACCATTGTTTTCGTCTTGTAGCGCACCACGGCCACGCTTTGGCGATTGCCCAGATACAGCCGCCCCAACAGGCGCGGGCTGTGCGCATTCGAACCCGGCGTGCCCATGCCGAACGGCCCGAACCGGCGCAAAAGCCAATACACTAAAAACAGCCCGCCAAGAATCAGGCACAGATAGCCCAATGTGGCAAAAATGCTCGACCCCGTGTCGAGAACCGCGCCGGACGACTGGACCGCCCTGTGCGCTCCGTCGGCAATGGTGGCGTTATCCAAGCTGTTTCACCCGTTCGATGGGGCTGATGATGTCCGTCAGCCGGATACCGAACTTTTCGTTGATGACCACAGCTTCGCCGCGCGCCACCAGCTTTCCGTTCACGTAGATTTCCAGCGGTTCGCCCGCGAGCTTGTTCAGCTCCACAACGGAACCCTGACCGAGCTGCAAAAGCTCGTTGATGAGCAGCTTGGTGCGCCCCAGTTCCGCGGAGACGTCCAGAGGGATATCCAGAATGAAATCAAGGTCCCGCTTGCCGCCTTCGTTGGAGCCGGACTTGGCTTCTGCGGTCATGTCCTCAAACTCCGCAGTGTGCGCCTGCGTGGCCAGGAACTGCTGTTCCTTTTCGTCCCGGACCTCTTCCTGCTCGGTATCGGCCAGAGCCGCGGCCCATTCGTCGGCAAGGGCCTCATCGGACCCGCCTCCGGCGTCCGCGGCCATGTCGGCCATGGTATCCTCGACCGGATCCGAGCCTTCGTCCTCGTCTCCGCCCAGTGCTGCGGCCCATTCTTCAGCCAATTTGTCCTGATCGTCAGACATGTTCATACCTCTGCAAAAAAGTGTTCAACATCGGGGACACGGTCAAAATGCCGTCGGTCCGGGAATGGTTTTGCAATAACCGTGCTACTGAATAACCATTTCCGTTATGTACACCCGCAGAATGCTGCCGTTGCCCAGAATCTGGTTGAGCCTGCGCACGATCTCCTGCTTGAGCTCCACCTTGGCCTTGAGCGTGGAAAGCTGGTCGAAGGTCTTGCTGGAAAGCAGCAACAGCATGGTATCCTTTATCTTGGCCTCGTTCTTGGTCAGGTTCTCCGTAACCTTCTCGTCGCGCACCTCCACCTCAAGCCCGAGCTTGAGATAGCGCCTGCCCAACGGGTCGGCCAAATTGACCAGAAATTGCGGCAGCGGCACCAGCTGCCCTTCGGCAGGCTGCTGCGCCTGTTGCTGGTCACCGGCCTCTTCAGCCTGCGTTTCCTCGGCGGGCGCGGCAAAGAACTTGGTGTAGGCAAAGTAGCCGCCTCCGGCCAGCGCGATGATCAGCACGGCCAGAATAATCCACTTGATCTTGCCGCCCTTTTTCTTTTCTTCCTGGGGAAGCGCTTCGTCAGCCACGAATACCACCTTTGTTGTTCGTTGATTCCTTCAGAGTACTACCCTGAATCGGCTTGTTTTTCCACTACAGGTACGAGCCCACCGCCACCCGGGTCTTGAGCAGTATCTCCACGCGCCGGTTCTTGGCGCGCAACTCGGGATTCTCGCCCGTATAGCGGGGCCTGTCGTTGCCGTAGGCCGATAGGGAAAACCGTTTCTGCGGCACCTTGTTGTCCTGCAGGCAGGTCAGCACGGACAGGGCGCGGTCCTCGGACACGGCATAGGGGTCCACGCCCTCGGCCAAAGTATCGGCATAGCCCACCACGTTCACGGGCGCGGTCATGTAATTGATGACCGGGGCCAGCCTGCCCACCACGTATTTGCCGGCATCGCTCAGCTCAGTGGAGCCTTCGCGAAACAGCAGCTTGTCCGTGATCACCAGCGCCACGCCGTCATTGCGGGCCAGTATGTCCAGATTCTCGCTCAATTCCCGCTTGTTCAGTTCCAGCGGCATGGTGTCCTCCGGATAGAGCAGGTCCTTGATGCGGTTCTGCTTGTCCATGACTTCCCACGGTTTTTCCATCATCTCGGCCACAAGACGCTCGGTGGCCGTGACCTTGCCCGAACCGCGAATGTCTAGCAGGCCAAGGTCCGCGGTGGTCAGGGTGACCGTGGTCAAAAGGCTGCTGTCCATGGACGACATGGTCAGAAGCAGCACGAAAAATGTCAGCAGCAGCGTGGTCAGGTCGGAGAACGTGACCAGCCACAGCGCCAGCGGCGGACATTTCTCTTTTTTCTCCTTTCTGGCCATGGCTATTGCTCCGGCGTGTCGTCGCGCACGTCAAAAATGAAGCCGTCCACATCCACGGTCCCCGGCTTTTGCGGCGCTGTTTCGCGGGTATCCTCGATGCGGTCGCGCTCAATGCTTGAGCGCTTGTCCAGCACGAAATCCACACGCCGGTTCTTGGCCCGTGTGGCCGCTGTGTTCTGGGACCAGTGCGGCTTGAACTTGCCGAACCCCTCCACCTTGAGCAGATTGGGATCCATGCCATTGTCGATAAGCCAGCGGTAAACCGCCAGCGCACGATTCAGTGAAATCTTCCACGAAAGGTCCGGGACCATGTCCGCGTCGCCCGGGTTGTAATTCCTGCCCAGTTCATCGCGCAGTTCCGAGGTATGCCCGGCCAGCAGCAGGGGGTACTCCACGCCGCTCAGGGTGGGCAGCACGGTCTGCAGGAAGCGTTCGCCTTCGGGCGTGATCACGGCCCCGCCCGGCCCGAAAAGCACGTCCGCGTTCACGGAAAGCACCTGCACGAAACGGCTGGAACGGAAATCGAGATCCTGCTCGGCGTAATCCCACATGAGGGGCTTGAGGGGCATGAGGTCGCCCTGGTCGATGGGACCGGGCTCAACGGTGCGGCGGGTGTCCGTGCGCGTATAGACGCGGTAGGACTGGTCGTGAAAGCCGAAGGTGCCGATGATGGAACCGAGCACCACCAGCTTGCGCCGTTCGTCTACCTTGGCCATGGATACCAGCAGCACGAAAAAGGTCAGCATCAACGTCATGACGTCGGTGAAGGTGATGAGCCACGGGGCCATCTCCTCGCATTGCGCCTTTTTCTTTTTTCTGGCCATGACGTGCTCCGAAACGTGCCGCGACTAAGGCTGGTCCGTGACCCTATCCTTGGGCGGCAGGAAGCTGTTGAGTTTTTCCTCGATGATGCGCGGGTTCTCGCCCTTTGAAATGGCCAGAATGCCTTCGAGGATCATTTCGCGGATCAGCACTTCTTCCTTGCTGCGGGTCTTGAGCTTGCCGGACATGGGGTTGAAGACGAGGTTGGCCAGAATCGCGCCGTACAGGGTGGTCAGCAGGGCCACGGCCATGGCCGGGCCGATGGTGCTGGGGTCGCTCATGGTCTGGAGCATCTGCACCAGCCCGATAACCGTGCCGATCATGCCCATGGCCGGGGCCAGGGTGCCCAGCACGGCCACCACGTCCGCGCCGGTTTCGTGCCGCTCCTGCAGATAGGAAATCTCGGTTTCCATGATCTCCTGAATGGTCTGGGGCTCGAGTCCGTCCACGGTGAGCTGCAAGCCCTTGCGCATGTAGTCGTCGTCAATCTCCTTGAGCAGCGGCTCCAGGGAAAGGATGCCCTCGCGGCGGGCGCGGTTGGCGTAGTCTTTGAATTTGTCGATGACCGAGGCCGGGGTATCCAGATTGGAAAAAAACGTATTCTTGATGACGCCGATGACCCCGATGACATAGCTCAGGGGGTAGTTGACCAGAGCCGCGCCGATGGTGCCGCCAAGCACGATGAGCGCCGAAGGCACCGAGATGAAAACCATCAGGCTGCTGCCGGTCAGGATGGCCGCGACCACCAGTCCGAAGGACAACACTATGCCGATTACGGTTGCGAGATCCATACTACCCTCTTGGCGGGGTTGCTATTTCTGGGGCCGTGCCCCGAATATCCTGGTTCCGATGCGGACCAGGGTTGCTCCTTCCTCGACAGCGGGCACGAAATCGCCGGTCATGCCCATGGACAGATGCGGCAGCCCCAGCCCCATGCGGGCCGAAAGCCGTTCGCGCAGCCTGCGCAGCTCCGCAAAAACAGGCCGCGCGCGCTCCGGGTCGTTGAAAAACGGAGGCATGGTCATGAGTCCCTGCATGCGCAATCCGTCCATGGCCGCCACTTCGTCGGCCAGCCGGTTCAGGCCGTCTTCGGCCACGCCGGACTTCTGTTCTTCCCCGGCAATGTTGACCTGCAGCAGGATATCCTGCACCACGCCCAGCGAGCGGGCCTTCTTGTCCAGCATGGCGGCCAGCTTGGCCGAATCCACGCTGTGCACAAGCGCAAAGCGCCCGGCCACATATTTGGCCTTGTTGCTCTGCAGTCCGCCGATGAAATGCCAGCGCAGGTCGAGTCCGGAAAGCTCATCCTGCTTGGCCGTGGCTTCCTGCACGTAATTCTCGCCGAAATCCAGCTGTCCGGCCTGCTCGTGCACGGTCCGTATGTCCGCCGCGGGATGCAGCTTGGAAACCGCCACAACCTGAACGTCCGATGCGGACCGTCCGCATTTTTCGGCCGCCTCGGCCACCTCGTCCCGCACCCGGATCATGCGTCCGGCCAATTCCTGTTCACTCATAATCTCGTCATATCCATGCCTTAGGGTCAACAAGACCCTTATCGGCGGTTTATTCGTTTAGTTAAGTGATCAGTACCGGATTCCCGGGCAAAGAACAACACGGGCCGCAAAAAGCGCTGCCCGTCCCAAATTGCATTCACCCGAAATGAATGGAGATAGATTTTCTCTAGAGATTTTCAAGCGTTGCGATATTTTTTTTGAAATTTACCGGGTGAACGGTACGGAACATGCCGGACACGCTTATTTTTTCAACGCACAGGCCACGGTCGACGCGTTGAAAAAGCTCTCTGCAACGAGATTTTGCAACAAGGCAAAAAAAAAAGCCGGGGTGCGGTGAACGCGCCCCGGCATTGTTCATCTTGTGTGCCAATCATCCTAGCGATTCTTGACCTGCACCTTGGGACCGCCGCCGCGGCTCATGCCGCGCAGAATGAATTTCACTTCCTGCTCGGGCACGGAAAACTCGGTCTGGAGATTCTGCACCTTGACGTTCTGGATCTTGAAGGGGCGGGTCTTGGTCTTGCTGACCAGAAAATCCACGAACTTGCGCGGGTTCATGCCCTGCTTCCGGCCCACGGACGCAACCATGCGCACCCGACCTCCACCACCGCCACCACCGCCACGCCCCTGACGGTCGCGCTGGTCATGGCGCACGTCGCGGATTTCGCGATAGGCGTCCTGTTCCAGTTCTTCGCCGAAGGCATAGCGCAACAGCGCGGCCATGGCCTGATCCGCGTCGCGTTCCTGCAACAGTTCGCGGGCAAGCGGCATGTAGGTCTCGAAATCCTCGGTGGTGAAAATTTCATCCAGCTGGGCCACGATGCGGGTCTTCTTGTTGTAGATGACGTCCTCGACCCGGGGCAGCTGTTCCTTGGTTATCTCCATGCCCGTGGCGCGGCAGATGAACATGAGCCTGCGGAATTCGCGCGGGGCGATGAGCGTGACAGCCTTGCCTTCCTTTCCGGCACGGCCCGTGCGACCCACCCGGTGCACGAAGGTCTTGTGGTCCTGCGGCAGGGCAAAGTTGACCACGTGACTGAGGTCGGGCACGTCGATGCCGCGCGCGGCAACGTCCGTGGCCGCGAGGATGTCTATGGAAGCACTGCGGAACTTGCCCAGTATGTGCTCGCGCCGGGCCTGATTCAGGTCGCCATGGATTGGCTCGGCCGGATAGCCGCGCTCGGCCAGGCGCGAGGCCACCTCGTCCGCGTCCGCGCGGGTACGGCAGAAAATCAGGCCGCGAAAGTCCGGCTCCGCGTCGATGACCCGGCACAGGGCCTCGAAACGGTCGGATTCGGCTATCTCATGAAAAACCTGCGTGGTCAGCGGGGTTTCGCTCTTCTTGGGCTTGACGCTTACGGTCTGGTAGTCGCCCATGAATTCCGAAGCGATGCGCATGACCTGCGGCGGCATGGTGGCGGAAAACAGCAGGGTTTGCCGGTCCGGGTTGCTCTGGGAAAGAATGTCGCGAATGTCGTCAATGAAGCCCATGTCGCACATTTCGTCCGCCTCATCGAGCACGGCCATGTCAATATGGGAAAGATCCAGCGAGCCACGGTTGAGATGGTCGAGAATGCGGCCCGGGGTGCCCACTACCACATCCACGCCCCGGCGCAGGCTCTTGAGCTGCATGCCGATGTACTGGCCACCGTATACGGGCACCACGCGCAGCTTTCTGTCGCCCTTGAGGGAGTTGATTTCATCGGCCACCTGAATGGCCAGCTCACGCGTTGGAGCCAACACCAGCGACTGCACCGCACGCACGGATTCGTCGGCCCGTTCGAGAATGGGCAGGCCAAAGGCCGCGGTCTTGCCCGTACCCGTGGAGGCCTGCGCCACGATATCCGTGGTTTCCGACAACAGCATGGGGATGGTGCGTTCCTGAATGGGAGTGGGCTGTTCAAAGCCCTTTTTTTCCAAAGCCGCGACAATATTGTCCGACAATCCGAGTTTCTTGAAAGGATTCATATTTTCCTGTGGTTGAAAGTTTTGCTCGTTCCCGAAGGGCCCGGAATCCTTACCGGAAAATGGTGCCGCCAGTGCCGTATGCATTACGACCAAGCGATATCGGGCCGAAGATTCATGCGATAGGAGGACGGGAACGAAAAAGAGGTGCGGCGCGTCCTGAAGCGCTATCCGCGTGGTACGAGGTATGCCAACCCGGGCGGAAGGTCAAGTGAACAGCAAATACGCCCGGCGTACAAACAGGATTCAGGCGGCCTTGGAGGATACGTCAGCCGCCTGAATCATCTGGGGGGAATGGAGGGCATTCCCAATACCGGGTGCCGATAACTGTCTGCAAGCAATCTAGCGCTCCCCCAACATGACAATCCATTATTATCACACGGCAAGGTGTAGGCGTCCGCACCCGCGACCTGCCGCCATCACCCCAGCGCCGAGCGCAACAATTCCCGGGCCGTGTCCGGATCCGGTTCCTGCCCGGTCCAGAGCCGGAACTGGGCCAGCCCCTGTTGCAAAAACATTTCCAGTCCCTCGATGATCAGACACCCGGATTGCTCGGCTTCACGCAGCAAACGGGTGCGCAACGGATTGTACACGATGTCGTAAACAACGCATCCGGACGGAAATTCTCCGGGCCACGGCGTCATGTCCTGCATGTCTCCGGCCATGCCCAGCGGCGTGGTGTTGATGATCAGATCCGGCGTAGTCGTCTGCCGTTTTTCCCAGTCAACCACCCGTGCGGCAAGGTCGTGCGCTATGGTTTCGGCCTTGGACCGGGTGCGGTTGGCAATGAAAACGGACTCGATTTCCAGTTCGTTCAACCCGGCAACGGCAGCCCGCGCCGCACCGCCGGCGCCCAGAACCAATGCAGTTTCCGGCTGTTTTTGCAGCGCACGCAGCGGCGCGATCAGTCCGGTCACGTCCGTATTTTCTCCGAAAAGCTGCCCGTCTTCCCAGAAAAGCGTGTTCACTGCGCCCACGCTTTTGGCGCGAAACGACATGCCGTCCAGATGCTTCATGACCGCCTGCTTGTGCGGAATGGTCACGCTCACGCCCTGTATTTTTTCCTCGCGAACCCGCGAAACAAAGGCTTCAAGCTCCTCCGGCTGCGTGGGCCAGACCTCGTATTTTGCGTCCAGTCCGTGCCGTTCAAACAGGAAATTGTGCAGCGTCGGACTCATTGTATGACCCAAAGGCCAGCCGATAATTCCCATTTTTTGCGTCATGTCGGTCCTGTTTTTTTGCATTTTCAGACGGCAATCTTACCGTTTTTTGAACAGGTGCGGGGCGTTTTTTTTGCCTCCGGCGGCCAAAGAACCTTTTGGGAAAAAGGTTCTTTGGAATCTCCAAAACCTTTTGGCGGTGAGCACGGTTTGCGCTGCAAACCGTGCTCACATTTGACAGGCTAATGCGTTTGAAAACAAATGGGAAGAGATGGCCAAGAGACAAAATACCGGGACAGACCACCATGAACGAAAGTTCCACGGCGACTGCTCCCCTGCTCCTCCCGAAGGGAGCCTACACACCCATGATGTTGTATCCGGAATCCACGAACACCACGTCGCCGGTGGTGCCGGAAGACAGGTCCGAGGCCAGATACAGTGCGCATTTGCCCACGTCGTCGGTGGTGATGTTGCGGTGCAGGGGCGCACGTTCCTCGATCTTGGAGAGAATGGTCTTGAACCCGCCGATGGCGCTGGCGGCCATGGTCTTGACCGGCCCGGCGCTGATGGCGTTGATGCGCACGCCCTTTTCTCCGAGGTCCACGGCCAGATAGCGCACGCAGGCTTCCAGCGCGGCCTTGGCAACGCCCATGGCGTTGTAGTTGGCCACCACCTTGCCCGCACCGTAGTAACTGAGCGTGAGCACGGATGCGCCCGGGGTCAGCATTTCCTCGTATGCGCGGCACAGGGCCACCAGTGAAAACGAGGAAACGTCCAGGGCCACCTTGTAGCCTTCGCGGCTGGTATCGATGAACCGGCCCTTGAGATCTTCACGGTTGGCATAGGCGATGGAATGGACGATCACGTCCACGTCGCCCCATTGTTCCCGCACCAGGTCGGCCCCTGCGGCAATGTCCTCGTCCGAGGTCACGTCGCACTTGTACATGAACTCGCCGCCAAGATTCTCGCTGATGGGCGCGAGCCGCTTGGCAATGGGGTCCGCGGCATAGCTGAAAGCAAGCCGCGCGCCCTGTTCGCTGAACTGCTTGGCAATGCCGTAGGCAATGCTCCTGTCGTTCACAACGCCGAATATGAGAGCTTTTTTTCCTTTCAAAAGCATATGTATCTCCTTGATGGGATGGTCCGGGCTGACGGCTTGCGCAACAGTGCGCGCCACACCCGGCGCGGCCCAGCATACCAGATTCCTCGCGGCTGGCAATCCGCGGAAAAAACCACATGGAAAAGAAAGCAAAACAACACGTTCGGACACAGCCTGAAAACCATGCGGACGATGTTTTCAAATCAAAAAAGGCGCGGCATTCCGCAAGAACAGGAATGCCGCGCCCGTGGTTAACGCTCTTTTTTTTTGCTAGGCAGAATACTTTTTGGAGTCTTCGGTGCGGATTTCCGCGCGCTTGATCTTGCCCGAAATGGTCTTGGGCAACTCGTCAACGAACTCGATCACGCGCGGATACTTGTACGGAGCCGTGATCGTCTTGACGTGATTCTGCAACTCCTTGATCAGGTCTTCGGATGGCTCATAGGTCGGGCCGAGAACGATGGTGGCCTTGACCGCCTGCCCACGCACCGGGTCCGGCACGCCTGTGACCGCGGCTTCCACCACGGCGTCGTGGGACACCAGTGCGGATTCCACCTCAAAGGGTCCGATGCGGTAGCCCGAACTCTTGATCAGGTCGTCGGTACGGCCCATGAACCAGAAGTATCCTTCCTCGTCTTCCCAGACCTTGTCACCAGTATGGTAATAGCCGTTGACCTTCACTCCGGCGGTTTTTTCCGGCTCATCCATGTAGCTGTCGAACAGGCCGTGCACGCCGTTGTTGCCGTGCTCCGTGTGCATCTTGATGCAAATTTCGCCCTCTTCGCCGCGCGGAACAGGTTGGCCGTCATCGCCCAGAAGCGCGATTTCCCAACCCGGCACCGGACGGCCAATGGACGAAGGCTTGGGCTCCATGAACTTGAATGTGGCCACCTGCAGGGTGGTTTCGGTCTGTCCGTAGCCCTCGTAAATGGGCAGGCCCGTGGCTTCCCGCCAGGCATGAAACACGGAATCGTTGAGCAGTTCGCCCGCCGTGGTGCAATGGCGCAGGTGCGAAAGGTTGTAGCCCTTGAGGTCCTCGCGCACCAGAAAACGGTACACCGTGGGCGGCGCGCAGAACGTTGTCAGCTTGTTGTCCGCGATGATCTGCAACAGCTCCGAAGGCACGAACTTGCCCCGGAAGTCCCAGACAAAGATCACGGCACCGGCCATCCACTGGCCGTAGAACTTGCCCCACACGCACTTGCCCCAGCCCGTGTCGGAAAGGGTCAGATGCACGTCGCCCGGCTCCAGATCGTGCCAGTAGGCGGCGGTTGTGTAGTGGCTGAAGGGATAGGTGTGGTTGTGCAGCACCATCTTGGGCATGCCGGTTGTTCCCGAGGAAAAGAAGATCAGCAGCGGATCGTCGCCGCCCGGCGCGTTTTCCGGACGCGGATAATCCATGTATCCGTCCGTGAGCACGGCGTCCCAACGCTCCCAGCCTTCGGGCGCGCCCTGCCCGTCCACCTGCACCAGCGTGCGCAGTCCGGGGCAGTCCTTGCGGGCCGCTTCCACGCGCTCCACAATGGAATCTTCACAAATGATGCCGGTAATGTTGGCGTAATTGACACGCTCGCGGATGTCCTTTTCCGTGAGCAGCGAGGGCGAGGGAATGGGCACGGCCCCGATGCGGTGCAGGGCCAGCATGGCAGTCCAGAACTCCACCCGGCGGTACAGGATGAGCATGACCCGGTCGCCTTTTTTCATGCCCCGCGATTCCAGCGCGTTGGCAAGGCGGCAGGACTGCTCCTTGAAATATCCGAAGGTATACTCCCGGCGTTCTCCGTCCGGACCGAGGTGAACCATGGCCAGCCTGCCCGGGTCCTCGGCCAGTTTGTCCAGCACGTCGAAAGAAAAGTTGAAGTTCTCGGGAACCTCGAGTTTATAGTTGGCGGCAAAGTCCTCGTAGGACGTGAATTCCTGTTTTTTCATCATAGTCGTCTCCGTGATTCGGAAAGGGTTGTCCGTGGTAGCTTCTCCAATGGGTCCTGTCGTTTGGAGCGGGCAGACCGTGAAAGGCGGCCAGCCCTATAGAATCACGTCGATGAATACAGCCTGCTTGCCGTCCAGGCCGCGCAGGGCGTGGGGAGATTCGGAGTTGAAATACACGCTGTCACCCGGCTCCAGAATCAGGGGTTCGCCGTTGATACGCAGTTCCAGCCTGCCTTCGAGCATGTAGATGAATTCCTGTCCCTTGTGGCTGGTCTCGGCCATTTCCTCGCCGGACTTGGGCGGAACGCTGATGAAAAACGGTTCCATTTCGCGGCCCGCGAACTTGTAGCCCAAGCTCTTGTAGTCGTAGTCCTTCCTGCGGTCCACGGCAAAGCCTTCACCCTTGCGCACCAGCGCATACGATTTGAGATGGGGTTCGCGCCCCGAAATCAGCGTGGTCAGGTCCACCTTGCACAGACGCGAAACATCCAGCAGATAGCCCACGGGGATTTCCACTTCCCCGTGTTCGAACCGCTGGACATCCTCGACGCTGCGATCAAGCTTTTCCGCCATTTCCTCGGCGGTCCAGCCCATGTCGTCCCTGAGTCCTGCCAACCTCGGAGCAATGTCCTTGTACTGCTCCATGATCACTCCTTGTGGTTGAAACGGGCGGACAGGGTTCATGCCCCGGCCCGCCCGAAACGGAATCTATGCGTCCGGGAACATTTCCCCGGCCATTTCGCGCAACTTGTATTTCTGAATCTTGCCGCTGGCCGTCATGGGGTATGCCTCCATCATGGCCACGTATTTCGGGATCTTGTAGCGGGCGATCTTGCCCCGGCAATAGTCCTTGACGTCTTCGGGCTGAATGTCCTGCCCTTCCTCAAGGATGATGAACGCACCCACTTCCTCGCCGAAACGACCGCTGGGCACGCCGGCCACCTGCACGTCCTGCACGCCGGGCATGGTGTACAGGAACTCCTCGATCTCGCGGGGATAGATATTCTCGCCGCCGCGGATGATCATGTCCTTGAGCCGGCCGGTAATGGACAGGTAGCCGTCTTCGTCCATGACCCCCAGATCGCCGGAATGCAGCCAGTTGTCCCCGTCGATGGCCGCCTTGGTGGCCTCGGGATTATTGTAGTAGCCCTTCATGACGTTGTAGCCCCGGCAGCAAACCTCGCCCTGCTCGCCCGGAGCGCACTCCTTGCCGGTTTCCGGGTCCACCACGCGCACCTCGATCTCGGGCATGGGCGGCCCCACGGATTCGGTCATGTGCTTCATGCTGTCGCCGATCAGGGTCTGGCTCATGACCGGGCTGGCCTCGGTCAGGCCGTAGCAGATGGTGATCTCGGGCATGTGCATCTGGTCGATGACCTGCTTCATGACCTCCACCGGGCATGGCGAACCGGCCATGATGCCGGTGCGCAGGGAAGAGAAGTCGAACTTGTCAAAGGCCTTGTGCTGCAGGATGGCGATGAACATGGTGGGCACGCCGTACAGGGATGTGCAGCGCTCCTCCTCCACGGCAATCATGACCTGCATGGGATCGAAATCCTCGAGAATGACCATGGCGGTGCCGTGGTTCACGCAGGCCATCACCCCGAGCACGCAGCCGAAGCAATGGAACAGCGGCACGGTCAGACAGAGCCTGTCGTCGGCGGAATAGTTCATGTTCCTGCCGATCCAATAGCCGTTGTTGCCCACGTTGTAATGGGTCAGCTGCACGCCTTTGGGGAACCCGGTGGTTCCGGAGGTGTACTGCATGTTGACCACGTCGTGCGGGTCCAGCGAATCCTGCCGGGCAGCGTATTCGTCGTCGTCCACCATGGCGGACATGCCCATGACCTCGGGCATGGAGTACATGCCCCGGTGTTTTTCCGCACCGAGGAAAAAGACCCGCCTGAGGTGCGGGAACTTGGGACAACGCAGGTTGCCCCGCTCCTGAGTCCGCAGCTCCGGAATGAGTTCGTAGGTGGTGCTCAGGTAGTCGTGGTCGCGGTATTCCCCGATGATGACGAGGTTTTCGGATTCCGAGTTGTTGAGCAGATATTCAAGCTCGTGGGTGCGGTAATGGGTGTTGACCGTGAGCAGCACGGCCCCGATCTTGGCCGTGGCAAACTGCAGGGCCACCCAGTAAGGCACGTTGTTGGCCCAAACGGCCACCTTCTCGCCTTTCTTGATGCCCATCGCCATGAGCCCCTTGGCCAGGTCGTCCACCAGTTCGCCGAATTGGGACCAGGTGAGCCTGAAGTCGCGGTCCACGTAAATGACCGCGTCATTGTCCGGATATTTCTGAACGGTCTCGTCCAGAATCTGGCCGAGCGTAACGTTTCTGAGTGCTGATTCTGCCATGCTCCCCCCTTATTCCGGGAAGTAGAGCACCGCGTATATTTCACATTTTTCATCCCCGGCTGCGGAGACGTTGTGCGGTACTATGGAGTTGTAGTAGATGCTGTCGCCTGCCTCGAGGATGGTCTCTTCCCTGCCATAGGTCACGGACAACTGTCCGGACTTGACCAGGATGAATTCCTCGCCCTCATGGGAGGAAAGGCTCTTGTCCTTGCCGGATTCGGGCAGAATCTCGATGAAGAAGGGTTCCATGTGGCGGTCGGACTTGCCCTGTCCCAGCGGAAAATAGCGAAACGCGGCAGCATGGTCGCCGCCGTGCATGGTCAGCTCTTCCTGACGCTCGTCAAGACGGACCACAAGCGGATCGCGGGAGACCTGATCGTCCAGGAACGTCCCCAGACGGACTCCTAGGGCGCGTGCGATCTTGAGTAGCGGTCCGAGGGAAGGATACATGCCCTCCTCTTCCACCGCCTTGAGAAAATCGATTCCCAGGCCAGTGCGTTCGGCCATGGCTTCGAGCGTAAGATCCTGCTTTTCCCTGAAAGTCCTGATCCGTTTGCCAATCTTGTCCTGCATCAATGCGTCCTCCATTCTTTGCCCGAACCAGTCGGGGCGGGCTGCACTATTGCGGGATGCGAAAAAACGCCACAGCACGACAAATGAGCATGCTGAATGGCGGTTTCACCCCCCTTTTCACCTCTCTCGACCTTTGGCATGTACCCGAACCCGGCCCAAAAGTCACGAAATCCGAAGTCAAATACGCAAAACGTAATCACCGCAATGTAACCGAACAGCGGTTGCAAACTGCTCCTGGCCAGTGTTATGAAAAGACTTGATATTTTAATCCGAACCAAACCAATTCATATCTTACCGGAATGATTCCATGACCAGTGAAAACGTGGAAAAAGACGGCTCCGTCAATCTTGAACAGGAACAGGACAGCTTTGCCGTGCCCGAAACAGTAAACCGCACGCTGATTTCCGGTCTGTTCTCCTCGCAACAGGTGGACAAGGTGGGCACGGGCACCACCACGCGCAAGACCGTGAGCAAGACCTACTGGTTCTGCCAGGAACGCGAGGACGGCATCGTCGAGGTTCAGCCCCTGAATGTAAACAATATCCCGTCCGGACCAAAAAACGAAATCCCGCGCGAGGACCTCATCGCCAAGTTCAACCCGGAACCCGAATATTACCAGAAAGAGGTCTTCCCCAAGATCAAGGAGCTGAATTCCTCGCTCAAACGCGCCGAGGAACAGCGCAAGCAGGGCGCGCACTACAGTGCGGAATTCGAATTCCAGCAGGCCCTTTCCGTGGACGAGGAGAACGTGCGCGCCAACTTCGGACTGGGACTGACCTACATGGAACGGGGCGAAGCCAACAAGGCCAACGACATGTTCAAACGGCTGGTGGGGCTGGAAGCCGCCTTTACCCCGGAACACAAGCACCTGTTCAACGAATTCGGCATCAACCTGCGTAAATCCAACCTCTTCGATCAGGCCATCGAATACTACGGCAAGGCCATCGACACCGCGGAGAAACCGGACGAGAACCTGCACTACAACATGGCCCGCGCCTATTTCGGCAAAGGTGAAAAGGACCAGTGCGTAAAACAGCTTCAGGAAGCCCTGACCCTGAATCCGAACTTCGAAGAAGCCAATAAATTCCTTGAGTACCTGAATGACGCCGAGGCCACATGACCCTGCGTCTGCACGCCGTGACCTTTGCCTATCCGGATGCGCACCCGGTGCTGGAAAACGCGGACCTGACCATCGACACGGGTCAATTCCTGCTGGTCCGCGGAGCGTCCGGCGCGGGCAAATCCACGCTGCTGCGCCTGCTCTGTCGAATGGAGCTGCCTGTTTCCGGCCATTTGAGCCTTGACGAAACGCCCTACGAAGACATCGACCCCACAATCCTGCGTCGCCGCGTGGCCCATGTGCAACAGACCCCGACCCTGATTCAAGGCGCGGTGCGCGACAACCTGCTGCTCCCCTACCGGCTCAAGGCCAATGCGGACCTGCCCGTGCCGGACGAGGCGACCATGCGTGCGGCCATGGACGATTTTCTGCTGGAATCCGTGGACCTGGGCCACAATGCGGCCGACCTTTCCGTGGGGCAGGCCCAACGCGTCTGCCTGCTGCGCACCCTGTTGCTCTCGCCCGAGGTGCTGCTCATGGACGAACCCACCTCGGCACTGGACCCGGACAGTGCCAGCGTGGTGCTCGACGCAGCGCGCAAACAGCATGACAAGGGCACGACCGTGATACTGGTCTCCCATTCCGAAACCGTGCCGCACGGCATCACCGGCACCATCACCCTTGCCGACCGAAAGGCGGTGCTCGCATGAACGGCATCGCAGACATCGGCCCATGGCAACTGGCCCTGTGCCTCGTATTCACGCTCACGGCCGGAGCCGCGTCCATGGCCCATGGCCTCGGGCTGGGGCGCGACCTGCTCGTGGGCACGGTGCGCACCTTTGCCCAGCTTTTCCTCATGGGCTATGTGCTCAAGTTCGTGTTCCGGCTGGACATGGCCGCCCCGGTCATCGGCCTGTTCCTGATCATGGTGGGCGCGGCCACGCACATCATCCGGGGCAGGATCAAGCAAAAGAACATCCCCATCGCCCTGCCCACGTTCACAGCCATGTTCGTCAGCTATTTCGCCATGTCCGTGGTGGTCACGGGCGTGATCGTGGACGCGGACCCGTGGTGGAAACCGCAATATTTCATTCCGCTGGCCGGAATGATCGTGGGCAACGCCATGACGGCCATAGCCATTTCTCTGGAAAGACTCTTCTCGGACCTCAAGGCCCATCGCAACGAAGTGGAAATGCGGCTCGCGCTGGGGGCCACGCCCGCCGAGGCCTCCGACGGATTCGTTGCCGAGGCCATCCGCGCGGGCATGATTCCGTCCATCAACTCGCTCATGGGCGTGGGCATCGTGTTCCTGCCCGGCATGATGACCGGCCAGATTCTGGCCGGAGCCGACCCGCTGGTGTCCATCCGCTACCAGATCGTGGTCATGCTCATGCTCGTGGCCTCGGTGGCCGTGGGTTCGGTCATCGTGGTCCGGCTGGTGCGCAACCGCTGCTTTGGCAAGGCTCAGGAATTGCTGGTGCGCTAGCCTCCATTCCCGAACGCTTCGCACCCCTCCATGATGCAAATCGTCAGGCAATGAACCGCAGACCATGCCATTCAGAGCACGACAGATGAAAACCCATGCTGCGGGTTGGGACGCACGAATTTGACTTGCCAACTTTTTAAGAATGATTATCATCAAGCGATGAACAAAAACACATCCGACAACTGTATCCATATAGAAGGCGCCCGCCACCACAACCTCAAGGACCTGACCCTGGACATCCCCCGGGAACAACTGGTGGTTGTCTGCGGCCCGTCCGGTTCGGGCAAGTCCACGCTGGCGTTCGACATCGTCTATGCCGAAGGCCAGCGACGCTACGTGGAATCGCTTTCCGCCTATGCCCGCCAGTTCCTGCCGCAGATGGACAAACCGCAGGTGGACAGGGTGGAAGGGCTTTCCCCGGCCATTTCTCTGGAACAGCAGACCACCTCGCGCAACCCGCGCTCCACCGTGGGCACGGTCACGGAAATCTACGACTTTCTGCGCGTATTCTTTGCCCGGCTGGGCAAATTCCATTGCCCCAAGTGCGGCCTGGCCATCGAGGCCCAAACCACGGACCGCATCATCGACGACATCCTGTCCATGGAGCAGGGCACCAAATTCATGCTGCTGGCTCCCATGGCCGAGCACCAGAAGGGAACCCACAAGGACCTGCTGGCCCGGCTCAAAAAGGACGGCTTCGTGCGTGTGCGCGTGGATGGCGAGATCATGCTCGTGGACGACGTACCAGACCTTGAAAAAAACAAGAAACACACCGTCGAGCTGGTGGTGGACCGGCTGGTCATCAAGGACGGCGTGCGCAAGCGGCTCGGGGATTCCGTGGAGCTGGCCCTAAAATACGGCGAGGAACGCATCACCGTGGTGACCATGGGCGAAAACGGAACGGAACGGGCCATGAGCACCCTGTCCACCTGCCCGTCCTGCCGCATTTCCATGCCGAGGCTCACCCCGCAGCTCTTTTCGTTCAACAGCCCGCAGGGTGCCTGCTCGCAATGCAAGGGCATCGGGGCCGTGGACTATTTCGAGCCGGATCTGGTGGCCCCGAACAAGGGACTTTCCCTGAACAGGGGCGGCATCATCCCGTGGAAATCCGCCTACCGCCAGAAGCAATACGGCCCGCAACTGGCCACGCTGGGCAAGGAGTACGGATTCACGCTGGACACGCCCCTGGCCGAGTATTCCGAACAGGCGTGGGACGCCCTGTTCTTCGGCTGTGACAAGACCGGATGGCAGGGCGTGATCCCCATTCTCGAATACGGATTTCAGCAGTCGGACGTGTGGGATCACTGGCTGAGCACCTTCCGCCAGACCCGGCCCTGCCCCACCTGCGCGGGTGCGCGCCTGCGCCCGGAGACACTGGCCGTGCGCGTGCAGGACAAGAATATTTTCGAATTCGTGTCCATGTCCATCCGCCGTGCGCTGGGTTGGCTGGAAACGCTGGAATTCACGGGCCACGAGACCCTGATCGCCGAACCGCTGCTCAAGGAGTTGACCCATCGGCTGGGCTTCATGGTCAACGTGGGGTTGGACTATATCAACCTCGGCCGCAACATGGCCACGCTCTCGGGCGGCGAGGCACAGCGCATCCGTCTGGCGTCGCAGCTCGGCTCCGGGCTGGTGGGCGTGACCTACGTGCTGGACGAACCCAGCATCGGCCTGCACCCGCGGGACAACGAACGCCTGCTCCAGACCCTGCGCTCGCTACAGGGCCGGGGCAACACCGTATTGGTCGTGGAGCACGACGAACCCACCATCCGCCACGCGGACCACGTCATCGAACTGGGGCCGAACTCCGGCATGCTGGGCGGTGAAATCGTGTTTCAGGGGCCAGTGAAAAAACTGCTCAAATCCGATTCGCTGACCGGCAAATATTTGCGCGGGGACATGCGCATCGACATCCCCACAGAGCGGCGCACGGCCACCGGGCACATCTCGCTCAAGAACGTGACCACCAACAACCTCAAGGGCATGGACGTGGACATTCCGCTGGGCGTGCTCACCTGCGTGACCGGTGTTTCCGGGTCGGGCAAGAGCTCGCTGGTGGTGGATTCGCTGTACAAGCACCTGCAACTGCACATGGGCACGCGGGCCGACAACCCCGGCACCATCGGCGGCATCGAGGGGCTGGAACAGGTGGAAAAGGTCATCTCCATCGACCAGACGCCCATCGGCCGCACCCCGCGTTCCAACCCGGCCACCTACACCAAGATATTCGATGAAATCCGCAAGCTGTTCGCGGGTTCCAAGGAAGGCAAAAAGCGCGGCTACAAGCCGGGCCGGTTCAGCTTCAACGTCAAGGGCGGCCGCTGCGAGGCCTGCCGGGGCGACGGCCAGATCAAGATCGAAATGCACTTTCTGCCGGACGTGTACGTGACCTGCGACACCTGCAAGGGCAAACGCTACAACGCCCAGACCCTTGAAGTGACCTACCGTGAAAAGAACATCGCCGAAGTGCTGGACATGACCGTGCGGCAGGCCAAGGCGTTCTTCGAGCACCACCCGGGCCTTGCCCGCAGG
Organism: Pseudodesulfovibrio senegalensis; assembly: GCF_008830225.1. Classification (NCBI taxonomy): domain Bacteria; kingdom Pseudomonadati; phylum Thermodesulfobacteriota; class Desulfovibrionia; order Desulfovibrionales; family Desulfovibrionaceae; genus Pseudodesulfovibrio; species Pseudodesulfovibrio senegalensis. Next base: position 29,313 of record NZ_WAIE01000009.1, on the reverse strand, counting down.
CTGACCGTGCTGGAACAGGTGGGGCTGGAATACCTGCACCTCGGCCAGCCCGCCACCACGCTCTCGGGCGGCGAGGCCCAGCGCATCAAGATCAGCCGGGAACTGGGCAAACGCAGCCTGCCCGGCGCGCTCTACATTCTGGACGAACCCACCACCGGCCTGCACATGCACGAGGTGGGCAAGCTCATCCGCGTGCTGCATCAGCTTGTGGACAAGGGTGCCACGGTGGTGGTCATCGAGCACAACACGGACGTGATCATGAGCTCGGACCACGTCATCGACCTCGGACCGGGCGGCGGCGAGCACGGCGGCGAGATCGTGGCCTCGGGCACCCCAGAACAGATTCTGGCCGACCCGAACTCCGTGACCGGCCGGTTCCTCAACACCTAACCGCTATTTTCGAGGCCACGGACCGGGCGTATCCACCTTGCCCGGTTTTCCGGGCCACGGAGAAGGCGGCGTAATCCCTGGAACTTCTCCCGGCGGCGGAAACAACGGCGGCACGGGCTGTGGCACTGCGGGTTTTTTCCGGGGCGGCTCAGGCTTTTCCCGTGGGGGTTCTGGCTGTTCAGCAGGAGAATCCCCGTCCTCCCCGGCCATGACCGGAACAAAAAAGACGTCCGGGGGCAGTTCTTGGCAAACCTGTGCGAAACACTGGTCCCGCAAACGCTTTCCGGGGCTGAATCCCGCCTCGCAGTCGCAAAGGCAGCGCCGTCTGTCTATGCACGACTCCAGTTCGGCAGCGTGTTTTTCCGTGTATCTCCCGGTGGAACGCACGGAACGGATGATGCGGTCCAGATCCTCCTCATATTCCATGTACTGAACGACCAGACCGTGACTCGCCCTAATCTTGGCCTGCATACCCAGAAGAGGATGCACGGCGGCAGCGATCGACGCCAGCCCGCTGGTCAGCACCCAGGCATATTTTCCCAAAGGGGACTGCCAGATGAACCAGCCGGAAACAGCGGACGACGGAGCCGCCACGAGCATGAATATCTGAATAAACCGATCCCTGCGCTCGTATTTGGTCCTGATGGCCGTATACACCTTCTTGCTGAAACGAACGTCCCGAAACTTGTTATACAAATCCCATACGGATTCACTCGAGGTCATGACGGCTTCCTCCGTTTATACTAGCAGCCCGCCCCGGCGAGACTTCATAGGCCAAGCTATACCATATTCTCATACAAAGAAAAGCCGCCATGCCCAAAAAACCGACCGGACGGTTCCTCAAGCAGGATTGAAACAGCGTCTAAACATGTTGCGCACAGGGCGAAAAACGCCGTATGAACAGGGCATATACAAACAACCTTTTTCGGAGGCATCATGAAAACCCTGTGCACGACCCTGCTCCTGTGCCTGTTCCTGTTGGCGGCAACCGGATGCGGCTCCAAATCCTATCAGGTGAAAACCACGGACGGCGACGTCTACACCACGAGCGAGCAGCCCGAATACGATAAGAAGTCCCAGACCTATTCCTTTGAAAACGAAAAAGGCATGGCCGTGACCATCAAGCGCGAAGACCTCAAGGTCATCGAAGAAGTGAAATAGAGTTGTAACGAAATCTAATGGGCGGCCACGGCCGCCCCATGATACGATACCGCCATGATACGCAAATGGTTCGACAGCATTCGCAAACGGCTCCGCCCGGAACACCGCAAGCGCAGCCGCGTGCACATGGGCATCGAGGCCTTCATCGAGGCGGACGGCGTGGTCACGCCCGTGGTCACCAGCAACCTGAGCATGAACGGCGCCCTGTGCCGCGGGCTGGAAACCTTTGAATCCGGCCTTGCCTGCTCGCTGATCATCCCGCTGGCTTCGGGCGTACGCATTGCCATCGAGGGCGAAATAGTCCGCACCACCGAGCAGGGAACCGCCATCCGCTTCCGGTCCATGGGGCCGGAAAGCTTCACCCACCTGCGACGCATGGTGGAACTCAATGCCCGGGACGCGGACCGCATTGAAAACGAGCTGCGCGGCCGCTCGTCCTGACCCGGGCGCTGCGCCCGAAAAAACGCCCCAGGCAAATACTTCCCTCCCCACACTACCGCTAACAACTCAAGATACATAAAGATTTCTTTGGCACGACCTTTGAATAAAACAGAGCCAAGGAGTCTACCATGCAAAACATTCCGTATCTCGAGGACATGAATTTTCCGCAAAGCGCCCCGAAACTGGCCAAGAAAGTGGCCGGTGATGCTCGCGACGCCAAGGATACGTTCTCGGAACTGGTCGAAAAGCAGTCGAACCAGCAAGCGCCCGAAGCGGACCTGAACAAGGCCCACCGGGACGAACTGTTTGACGAGATATTCGAACAGCACGATGCGCTCGTGGACAAGGAACTGGCCACGGCTCCGGTCTCCACGGATTCCCACATGCACGAGGCCGCACCGGAAGTCGCTTCCAACTCCACGCCCAAAACCGCGGAACCTCTCGAACCCGCGGAAAAGTCCGTGCATGAAGAACCCGAAACCGCTCCCGAAGACGAACGCATGACCGAGGATGACCTTGAGGAAATGCGTGACGACCTTGAAGAATACGGGCTGAGCGAATCCGAAATTCAGGAAATCGAAGAACAGATCAACAGTGAAGAAGGCCTGACCTGGGGCGAATTCACGCAGCAGCTTGAAAACAGGATCAAGGAAAACAGCAAGGTCGAACTTTCCGACGATCAGCAAAAGGAACTCGCATCCTTCCTGGGCAAGCTCGGCTTCACCGAAAAGGAATCCGCCAAGCTCATGAAGCAATTCATGAACGGTGAAGGCTCCGAGGCCATGCAGGCCATTGCCCAAAAGCTGGAGACCCTGCCCGAAAACAAGAAGCTTCTGCTCACCAAGGGCGAGGTGGAATCCTTTGCCGCGGCAGTGAACGCGTCCGAGGAATTCACCGCGGACATCAAGAAGCTGCTGGGCAAGGAAGCCCTGCCCAAGGACGTCAAGGAAGCCTTTTCACTGATTCGCCAGGACATGGCCGACAACGAAGCAAAGAACGCCAAGCTGGTCCGGGCCGTGGGCAAGACGCTTTCCAAGGTCATGGGCAAGGAACTGCGCGAATCCTCGGCAGCAGCTGAAACCGGCGGAACGTCCGACCTCTGGGAACGGGTGGCCAACGAAGCACGCACGCTCATGGCCGAAGCCGAAACCCGGAACGTCCGCAATGAAAATGCCCATGCTCGGCATGGAGCCAAACACGCTGAAAACCCCGTGGCACAGGCGGCTGCCGAGACGCAGAACAGCAAGGCTGCGGGCGAAAACCCGGGACAGACCGTGCGCCAGGTCGCCAAGGACCAAGGCGAAGCAGCCGGACAGCAGGCTGTCAATGACCGGCAACAACAAAATGACAACGGTCGCCAGCAGTCCGCAAACGGACAGAAGGACAATCCCGCGGGCCAATCCATGAACCCGGCACGGCAGTCCGCACAACGCGATCCCGGCTCCAACCAGCCTTTCATGGAAAAAGACGCCTACAACGCCGATAACGCGAAAAAGGCTTTCACCGACAAGCTTCGCGGGGACGACGGAGCCGCTGTGCGCGACGCTTCGGGCGTCAAGGCCGGCAACAAGGCCGCCGATGCGGCCCGGACCCTGATTGCCGAACATGCCGGGCACGGCACGGAAGCCAAGGCCAAGGCCGAAAGCGCATGGGAAAAAATTTCCGCTCCCAAGGTCATGAAGCAGGTAACCGATGCCGCCTTCAAGAACCTCGGACAGGGCAAAAAGCAGCTGACCCTGAATCTCAAGCCCGTGGAACTGGGTGCCGTGCGGGTCATCCTGCAGGTGGACGGCAAGGAAGTGAACGCCACATTGCGCGCGGAAAACGCCGATGCGGCCAAGGTCATTTCCGACAACATCGAGATGCTGAAGCAAAGCCTTGAAAATCAGGGTCTTAAGGTCAACAAGCTCGACGTTCAGACCGGTCTTGCCGACAACAGTTCCCAGCAGAACTGGCACGGAGAACAGCAGCACAACCTGGCCCGCGAACGCGAAGCCATGAGCCGCATGCGGGAAAGAATGCGCAATCTTCGCTCCGCCGACGGCAACTTGGCCCGCAACATGCAAAATATGAATACAACGGCAAATACTGCCGATCAGGGTTTACACGTCGTCGCATAATTAGGGATGCGGCGGCACCGCCAGCCGGAGTTTAGGGACCGGCGGGCGAACATTTTTTCAAACTGACACAGCGGATCACATGTCCCCCGGGGACCAACCGGCCATACATGGCCGACATCCCGGCACCACACGGATCCGCATTGGGGAAGAAGGTCATGGCATACTCAGCAGCAGGATACATTTTGGGAGGACATGAACAGTACCTCGCCGAATCCAATGCTCCGTCACAAAAGAAAAACATGGATCAGGATTCGTTTCTGACCCTGCTGGTCGCCCAACTCACCCATCAGGACCCCATGAACCCCATGGAAGACACGGACATGACCGGCCAGCTCGCCCAATTCTCCAGTCTTGAACAGCTCACCAGCATCAACGACGGCATCGGCAACCTGGCCACTGGCCAGAACCGCACGGACATGCTCAATGCGGTCAGCTTCATCGGCAAGAACGTCAAGGCCAAGGGCTACAATGTGGCCATCGACGACGGCACGGTCAGCACCATTCATTACGGCGTGGGCGAAGCCGTGGCCGGGGTCAAGGTCAACATCTATGACGGCGACGGCGCCATTGTCCGCACCGTGGAAATCGGAGCCAAGCAGCCCGGCACCTACGAGTTCGAGTGGGACGGCCGCAACGACAAGGGCACACAGCTCCCGGACGGAACCTACAGCGTGGGTATCCTCGGCGAAGACCTCAACGGCAAGCCGGTCATGATCCAGACGGAAGTTTCGGGCGAAGTCTCGGGCATCGTGCAGGAAAACGGCCAGAGCTACCTGCGCCTCAAGGACGGCCGCTACATCAACTTCGCCAACGTCACCGAAGTGGTCAATACCAACGAAATCGATACCGGATCCGACACGGATTCGGACACGGATTCCGAAACAGATACGGACGCTTAGCGGCAACAGCCGCCATGCACATACAAGGCATCAGGGTAATCAGCTTGTCGCCCCGAAGACCGGAACGGCCCGGCGCATCATCTTAGGGGTAAGGGAGAACGCCGACAACGGCTCCCGGAAAACGGAACGACAGGCACAAATTGGAGAAGAGATCAGGAGGTACATCATGGGTTTGTCATCATCATTATACTCCGGAATCACCGGACTTACCGCCCACGGTGAAAAGATGACGGTTATCGGCAACAACCTCGCCAACGTCAACACCACCGGCTACAAGGGCGCCAACATGTATTTCGAGGACTTCGTGAGCCAGGACGTGGCCACGGCCGCCGGAATAGGACAGGTGGGACGCGGCGTGCGCGTTGCGGCCATCTATGCCGACTTCGGGCAGGGCTCGCTGGAAACAACCACCGAATCCACGGACATGGCCATTTCGGGCGACGGATTCTTCACGGTCTCGCCCAAGGGGCTCGACCAGCAGTACTACACCCGCGCAGGCATCTTCCGCTTCGACAACGACGGCTACCTCGTGGATCCCCACGGCTACCCCGTGCAGGGCTGGGAAGTGGAACAGGCTTCGGCCAGCGTGGCCACAGCCACCAGCACGGAACTGAACACCGGCAACAGCGGTCCCAGAATCATCGGTACGCCCACGGACATCCGGCTGGAAAACTTCCAGTCTCCGCCCAAGGCCACCTCGCAGGTGTCCATGGTCACCAACCTGGACCCGTCCATGACCAGCCGGTCCAACAATTCAGCTGCACCCTACTTTGCGCTCATGCAGAACTGGGACGGCTCCGAGGAACCGCCCCTGGCCGGCGGCAACTATTCCTATTCAAGCACCGTCAAGGTTTTCGACGACGTGGGCGCGGCCCACAACATGACCGTGTATTTCGACCAGGTGACCCTGTCCAACGCGGGCGGCGACACTGTATGGGAATACATCGTGACCATCGATCCGGAAGAAGACCAGCGCAGGCTCTCCGGCGCGGACGGCAACCTGACCACCCTGGCCGGGACCTCGGCTGCCGGTCTGCTCATGACCGGAACCATGACATTCCGCACCGGCCAGCTCGTGGGCATGAGTTCCTTCACCCTGCAATCCAACGGCGGCGTGAACGGCGGGTCCATGGCCCTGGAATCCTGGCAGCTGGCGGATTTCTCCACACAGGGATATCCGGTGCTGACCGCCAACTTCCTGGGCCGCTCCAATGCGAGTTCCACTGCTCAGGACGACGCCACGCTCATGGAAATCAACTTCGGCCTGCGCTGCACCGACCTGACCAGCAACGGCACCGGCGGCGTCACCGCAGGATGGGGTTCCGTTACCCCGCCCCTGGCACTCACGGCAGCCGACGTGGCCAACACCATTTCCAATACCGGCATCCTGCCGTCCTTCAAGGATACGGAAATCAGCGCACTGGCCACCCAGAGCTACGACACCGGCGGATCGTCCACCCTGTTCCAGAACCAGGACGGTTACTCCGCAGGTGTGCTCCAGGGGGTCTCGGTTTCGCGCGACGGCATCCTCACGGGACGCTATTCCAACGGCCAGTCCATTGAACTCTACTCGCTGACCCTGGCTACCTTCACGGACAAATGGCACCTGCGCCGCGAGGGCGGGAACCTGTTCTCCGCCACCAACGAATCCGGACCGGCCCTGACCGGCCAGGCCGGAGACCAGGGCAAGGGAACCGTGGACGGCAACTCGCTTGAAGTGTCCAATGTGGACATGGGCAACGAGTTCGTGAAGATGATCACCACGCAGCGCGGCTTCCAGGCCAACACCAAGGTGATCACCTCGACGGATTCCATGCTCGGCGAAGTCATCGCCATGAAACGCTAGGTAGCGCACTGAAATGACCCGAATGGAGCTTGCTGAATACAAACCCTGACATGTAAGACTCCTTCTCCAATGCCCGCTTCCACGCCGCCCCGCGTGGGAGCACGAAAGAAAAGCCCCCTGCCGGATATTTCCGGCAGGGGGCTTCTTCAATGATTGATCCCAACAACGTGCACAGGCGTCCGCGCACGACGACTGCCGGATACCTGTGTGGGCGACACGCCTATTTCGCGAATCGCAACGTGCACCAGCCTCCTGCAAACCGCGATCCGGACTTCCCGGCCTGTACGGCCACCGCCTGCCGTTGACCGCCGCAATACCTTTTCCGCGCTGCGGCCTGAATGACTGCCGCCACGGGCCGCACGCGCACAGACGCGCCTGGGAATATTTTTCTCGTTCATGCGCCAAGCCTATGACGCAACGCGGAAAAACACGGCCATCCTCCTTGTTCCCGCCTCTTTTCTAGACTTTATTTAAACAGATATTGCGTTGATATTTATTAATAAAACTTAATTGGCACATATGATGCTTAACACAGTCCAAATGGATTTGTAGCATCAACAAGGAGGTTTACTGATGTCTCTCGTAATCAACCACAACATGATGGCAATGAATGCCAGCAGAAACTTGAATGCCTCATACGGCAGCCTGGCAACGTCTACCCGGCGGCTGTCTTCGGGCCTTCGCGTGGGCACGGCAGCGGACGACGCCGCAGGTCTGGCCATTCGCGAACTCATGCGTTCGGAAATTTCTTCCATCCATCAGGGCGTGCGCAACGCAAACGACGCCATCTCCATGATCCAGACCGCTGACGGCGCTCTGCAGGTCATCGACGAAAAGCTCGTGCGCATGAAGGAACTGGCAATGCAGGCCGCGACCGGTACGTACAACTCCGACCAGCGTCTGATCATCGACTCCGAATATCAGGCCATGGCCTCGGAAGTTTCGCGTATCGCCAACTCCACGGACTTCAACGGCATCTATCTGCTCAACGGCAACCTGTCCGGTCAGATATCCGACCACGAAGGCACCGTGCTGGCTCCCAGCGGACCGATCAAGATCCACTTCGGAACCGGCAACGATTCGTCCGAGGACTACTACTACATCGCCATCCAGACCGCCACGGCTTCGGGCCTTGGACTGGGGCACGCCGCAGGCACCAAGGTGGCCGCAGACGGTTCGGCCCTGAGCTTTGCACAGGCCAACGCGGGCAAGACCGTTTCCACGCAGGGAATGGCCCAGACCGCCATGGACGCCATCAACCAGGCCATCATTTCCAAGGACAAGATTCGCGCAAACCTGGGTTCGCTGCAGAACAGGCTGGAAAACACCATTACCAACCTGCAGATTCAGGCAGAAAACCTTCAGGCAGCGGAATCGCGCATTTCCGACGTGGACGTTGCCACGGAAATGACCGAATTCGTCCGCCAGCAGATTCTGACGCAATCCGCTGTCGCCATGCTGGCGCAGGCCAACTCCCTGCCGCGTATGGCCATGCAGCTCATCGGCGGCTAGGGCTGACGGGAAAGAAAGGGATTTGGGACATCAGGAACCGGATCGGCGCTCAAGCGCCATCCGGCTCCTGATGTCCTGGCTTTTGGGTTCCAAGCAGTTCAAGGGCCTTTCTGGCCGCATTCTGCTCGGCTTTTTTCACGCTGGTGCCGCTGGCTTCAAACCCGGATTCGTCGGGCAGGGTCACCCGCACTTCAAACACCTTTTCATGCTCCGGACCTTCCGTGCCGGTCAGCACATACACAGGCCGGGCCTGAAACAGTCGCTGGGTCTCTTCCTGCAGGCGGCTCTTGTAGTCCTTGGCCTCGCGCATGACCGTGTTCTCGGGCCAGCGGTCGCTGAAGATTCCGGCCACCACGCGCTTGGCGTTCTCAAAACCGCTGTCCAGAAAGACAGCGCCGATCACGGCCTCGAACACATCGGAAAGCAGTGAATCGCGTTCGCGTCCGCCCTGCATGTCTTCACCCCGTCCCAGCAGGAGATAACGGTCCAGCCCCAGGCCCCTGGCTATGGACGCCAGACTTTTTTCCTTGACCAGATTGGAGCGGATTCGCGTCAGATGCCCCTCGGGCACGAGCGGATACCGTTTGTACGCCTCTTCGGAAATACACAACTCCAAAACAGCATCCCCGAGAAACTCCAAACGCTCGTTATTGCCCTCGCAGCCCTGCTCATTGGCATAGGAGCTGTGGGTAAGCGCCAGATGCAGGAGCTTGACTTGGGAAAAGCGATGGTGAATACATTGCTCTAGTTCAACGGTGTCCATAAACTCTCCAAAATCAGGTCGTAATGCAGTCCGTAGACAAATTCGAACCACTTTTCAGGCCGCAATCCATTGCGGTTGTCGGCGCTTCCCGAAAAAAACACAAGCTCGGTCACGTCATCACGGCCAATATTGTCGGCGCAGGGTATAAAGGCAAGCTGTATCCCGTCAATCCCGCAGGCGGAGAAATACTCGGACAAACGGTATACGCCTCCTGCGCGGACCTGCCCGAAGCACCGGACCTGGGCATCGTCATTGTCCCGCGCGACCGTGTGCTGCGCTCGCTGGTGGAGCTTGGCCGGGCCGGAGCCGGGGCCGTGCTGATCATCACCGCAGGATTCAGGGAGACCGGACGGGAAGGGTTCGAACTGGAACAGGAAATGGCCAACATCGCCACACGCTGGGGTTTCGTGCTCATGGGACCCAACAGCCTCGGCCTGATCAATACCGGACACCACCTGAACGCTTCCATTGCCGCCCAGGTACCGCCGCAGGGGAACATAGGATTCTTTTCCCAGTCCGGCGCGCTCTGTTCCGCCATCCTCGACTGGGCCATGGGCGAAAAGCTCGGCTTCTCCAAATTCCTGAGCCTCGGCAACAAGGCGGGCATTTCCGAAGCCGACGCGCTGGAAGCCATGGCAGACGATCCGGGCACCTCGGTCATCATCGGCTATCTGGAATCCCTGGAAAACGGTCGCGAATTCATGCGCGTGGCGCAAAAGGTCACGGAAAAAAAACCCGTGATCATGATCAAGGCAGGCACCACGCAGGCGGGCGCACGGGCCACGTCCAGCCACACGGGCTCGGTCAGCGGCTCCATCGAGGCCTGCAGGGCTGCCTTTGCCCAATCCGGCATCATTCAGGTGGACGACATCGAATCCCTGTTCGATCTTGCCCGCGCCTTTTCCTGCCAGCCGCTCCCCCAGGGGCACAACCTCACGGTGATAACCAATTCGGGCGGACCGGGCATTCTGGCGGCCGACGCCTGCGAGCTTTCCGGGCTGCACCTGGCCACGCCGGCGTCGCAGACCATAACCGCCCTGCGCGCGGCCCTGCCCGCATACGCCTCGCTGTACAACCCCATCGACATCATCGGAGACGCCGGGGCCGACCGCTACCGCGCCACGCTCGAAGCCGTGGTGGACGATGACATGACCCATGCGGTCATGGTGGTGCTCACACCCACGGCCTCGGCACAGATAACCGAAACCGCACAAGCGGTCATCGACGTGGCCGAAACTTCGGACAAACCCATGTTCGCCTGTTTCATGGGCGACAGCCGCGTGAGCCCGGGCAGGGACATGTTGCTGGACGCAGGCATTCCCTGCTACGCCTATCCGGAGCCGGCCGTACGGGCGCTTTCGGCCATGGTGCGCCAACAGCGCTGGCAAAACCGCCCGTGGCCCGTGGAAGTATGTTTCCGCCGCGACAAGGGCAAGGCCGAAAGGCTGGTGCGCAACGCTCTGGAAATCCATCTGCCCGAACTGCGGCAGGCGCAGGCCTTTGAAATGGCCATGGCCTACGAACTGCCCGTGCCGGAATCCAAGCTGGCCCGCACCAGCGACCAGGCGGCCAGAGCAGCCAAGAAAATCGGCTACCCGGTGGCGCTCAAGATCGTGTCCCCGCACATTGACCGGCGCAGCGGACTGGATGCGGTAGCCCTGAATCTCGAAACCCCGCAACAGGTGCGCAGCGCGTTCCGGGACATCACCAGCCGCGTCATGCGGTTGCGTCCCGGCGCATACATTACCGGCTGTCTGGTGCAGTCCATGGGTCCGGCCAACGCCCGCGAAGTCAAGATACGTCTTCGCCAGGACCCGCAGTTCGGCCCCATGGTGGGTTTTTCCATGGCCGGCCCGGCCGCGGACATACTCGGGGACGAAGCATGGAGACTGGCACCGCTGACCCTGCAGGACGCTCAGGAGATCGTGCGCGAAATCCGCTCCTACCCGTTGCTCAGGGGCGTGCGAGGCCAGCCGCCGGTGAATTTCGGAGCGCTTGAGGACATGGTCATGACGGTATCACAGATGGCAGACGATTTTCCCAACATCCGGGAAGCGGAGCTGAATCCGGTACTTGTGGATGAATATGGGGCCCTGGTGGCCGACCTGCGCTTGACCGTAGGCTGATTTTTACGCAAAAGTTTCCAAAAGAGGAGGAAGGCATGCCCGGTCTCTACATAGGATCGACCACCGGCTATTCGGGAAAGAACATGATCGTCATGGGGCTCGGCCTCAAATTCCAGAAGGAAGGCTACAACGTGGGCTACATGAAGCCCGTGGGAGCCATGCCCGTGGAGGTGGACGGCAAACTCGGGGACGACGACGCCCTGTTCGTGCAGGACGTGCTCGGACTGGATCAGGACCCGGAAAAAGTCACCCCGGTGGTGGTTACGCAGGATTTCAAGGTCAAGGCGTTCTCCGGCAAGATGGACGGGCTGACCGACACCATTGCCGAAAATTACGAAGCCCTTTCCAAGGACCGGGACGTGACCCTTGTGGCCGGGTCCGGCTCCATGTACTCGGGCAAGTACTGCGACACGGATGCGGTCACCGTGGTCAAGCGCCTCGGAATCAAGACCGTGATCATCGACCGCTTTGAAAAAGAGCTCAAATACGACTATCTGGCGGTGATGAAGGAAGCCCTCGGGGACAACCTCATCGGCGTGGTGCTCAACGACGTCCCGCCCCATTTCATGGACGAGGTCAACCAGCTGCTGGCCCCGTTCCTCAAAAGCCGGGGCATCAACGTGCTGGGCGTCATCCCGCGCGACCCGCTCATGGGCGCCATCAAGGTGGGCGATCTGGCCGAACGCCTGGGCGGCAAGATCATCTCCGCGCACAACAAGGCGGACCGCGTGGTGGAAAGTTTCCTCATCGGCACCATGCAGGTGGAGAACTTCATGACCCACTTCCGCAAGAAAAAGAATTCCGCCATCATCGTGGGCGGCGACCGCTCCGACGTGCAGCTGGTGGCTCTGGAAGGCGACTGCCCCTGTCTGGTGCTCACCGGCAACCTCTATCCCAACGACATCATCCTGACCCGCTCCGAGGTGCTGGAAACCCCGATCATCATGGTGCGCGAAGACACCTACTCCGTGGCCAAGAAAATGGACTCCATCCTTTCGCGGCACAAGCTGCGCGATGCCATCAAGATCAAGCAGGGCGCCGACCTCGTGGCCAACAACATCGATTTCAAGTTCCTGGAAAAGGAACTGGGCCTGAAAAAATAGCCTCTCCCTCTGCCGCAGACAACGAGGCCGACCCGATCAAACGGGTCGGCCTTTTTTGCACCGTCACCGTCATTGCCTCGGCGGAAAAGGCAGGATAGTCTCGCCGGACCATGCATGAAAAAAGCCTGACCACGCTTCCCATCCCCGGATTGATCCGCAGCATCGCCATTCCCGCGAGCGTGGGCTTCTTTTTCAACACCATGTACAACGTGGTGGACACATGGTTCGCGGGCCTCATCGGCACCGAGGCACAGGCCGCACTCAGTCTTGCCCTGCCCGTATTCTTCATCATCATAGCCGTGGGCTCGGGTATCCAGACCGGCTCCATGGCCCTGATCGGCGGGGCCCTGGGCGCGAAAAAAAACGACGAGGCCCGCCTGTTCGTGGTGCAGACCGTGAGCTTCGGCCTCGTTTCCAGCGTGCTGCTGGGCTTCTTCGGCATCCGCTTCGCGCCCGTGCTGTTCGGAATCATGGGCGCCCACGGTCCGTACCTGGACACCTGCATGGCCTACATGACGCCCATTTTCATGGGCGCTCCCGCGTTCCTGCTCGTATTCATGTTCAATGCCACGCTGCAGGCCACGGGCGACACCCGGACCATGCGCAATTTCCTGATTGCGGGCGCCGTGCTCAACTGCGTGCTGGACCCGTGGTTCATCTTCGGCGGGCTGGGCGTCCCGGCCATGGGCGTTTCCGGCGTGGCCTGGGCCACCGTGGTCATCCAGTGCATCGGCAGCGCGTACCTTTTGTACAAGGCCCGGCGCACCGGATTGCTGTGCACGGCCAGAGGGCGAAACCTGATTCCGCGGCCCACGCTGTTTCTGGACATAGCCCGGCAGGGCTTTCCGGCCACCCTGAACTTTCTGACCATCGGCATGGGCATGTTCGTGGTCAACGCCTTTATCAGCGATTTCGGGCAGCAGGCCGTGGCCGCTTACGGCGTGGCCATGCGCGTGGAACAGGTGGCCTTCATGCCCGGCATCGGCCTGAACGTGGCGGCCCTGTCCATCGTGGCCCAGAACCACGGGGCCGGAAACGTCGACCGCATCCGCGAGACCATGCTCACCTGCATCAAATACGGGGCATGGGTCATGCTGCCCGTGGCGGTTCCGGTCATCGCCTTTGCGCGGCCCCTCATGAACATATTCACCGCAGACCAGACCGTGGCCGACATGGGCGCCGCGTATCTGCGCATCGACGCCCTGATCTTCCTCGGCTACATCATCATCTTCGTATGCACGTCCGCGCTTCAGGGCATGAAACGGCCCGCATTCGCGGTCTGGCTGGGCCTGTGGCGGCAATTTGCCGCGCCCATCCTGTTTTTCTGGGTCTGTACGGACCTCCTGCACCTCGGTCTGACTTCTGTTTGGTGGTCGATTTTCGCCATTACCTGGAGCTCGGCGGCCATAGCCTACCGATATGCCGACACAAACATCAAAAGACTTGGGGCATGACCCGCGCCGTGCAACGAAAAACCACGAATTCGTACCCGAAAAAACCTTGACTTGCAGGCCCACATCCTTACCTTGAGGCCTCGGAGCGAGGCATGAAAACGATATTGACCCTCTGCGCGGGATTCTGCGCAACACTTACGGCCATCATGGCCTTCCCGGCCGACGCCATGGCCTGGGGACCGGGCGCACATCTGGCCATCGGCCAGTTTGCGCTAGACAACCTGCACCTTTTTCCGGCCCTGCTCGCACAAAACCTGTTCCGCCATTCAACGGCCTTTCTCTATGGCTGCCTGAGCGCCGACATCTTCATCGGCAAGGGCACCCGCTTCAAACCCGGGCACAGCCACAACTGGGAAACCGGCCTTACCCTGATGGAATCCGCCCGCGACCCGCGCACCAAGGCCTATGCCCGGGGCTATCTGACCCATCTTGCCGCGGACGTGGTGGCCCACAACTATTTTGTGCCCAACATGCTCTGGAACATGCCCTACGGGGGCAAGGCGAGCCATGTGTACGTGGAAATGCAGGCGGACCTGAAAATCGACTGGAACCCGCGCACCGCGCTCAAGCTTTTTCGCACACCCAGCAGGCGGCAGGAAGGCGCCTTGCTCTCGGCCACAGCCCAACGCCGCTGGACCTTCCTGATCAAGAAACGATTGATGATGGGCAGCCTGAACCTGTGCACGCGCAAGACATGGGACCAGTCGCTGGGAATCGCGGAGCGCGTGCAGCCATGGGCGCAGGCGCACGATTACCTTGAAGACATGCTGGACCTGGCCACGCGGGCGGCCATGGACGTGCTTGTTTCGCCTGCCGAAACAGCGGCCCGGTCATTCGACCCCATCGGCAGCCGCAACCTTGACCGCGTGCGCGGCCTGCGCACACGAAAGCTGCGCCGCCGCACCACCACGAGATTCCTTTTTCCGACACCCGCCGAACTCGCGGCCCTGCCTGTCAGGGCAACCGCCACCACCCGCTACGCCAAGGCGCAGGGACAATAGTATTCTAAAATCATTCTCATAATTCACCGAGGGTGCTATCCTGCCTCCAAATCCGGCCCTCAATCGCCCGGAGGCACTGGTGAAACGCTCGACACTACTTATTCCCGCCATCCTGTTTGCGGTCCTCGTGGCCGCGACGTTTGTGGTGCAGCAGGCCGACGACAAGGCCCAGCGCACCAAGGAGCGGCTGGACACCTTCTACAAGCTCAGCGCCATCCAGAGCCGCTTTGAAAACGCACTGGGCGACAAACTGAACATCATGCGCGGCCTCAAGGCTTCGGTGGCCTCGAACCCGGACATGACCGCCCAGGAATTCGACACGCTGACCCGCAGCCTTGCCTTCGGGCAAACAGGCGTGCTGGCCGTGATCCTGACCCGCGGCAACACCATCGTCCACGCATACCCGACCAGTTCCCGCCTCTCCCTGGTGGGCTCCAGCATACACGACGGCCTGTCCCGAGTTCAGACCGAAGTCATTGAAAACAGCATCGCCCGGCGCAGCATGTACCTTGCCGGGCCCGTTTCCCTGCAGAACGGCACGAAAGGCATCGTGGCGGCCACGCCCGTTTTCCTGCACAAGGAAGGACGCATCGACGCCGGACCGTTCTGGGGCACGGTGACCATGATCATCGCTCCGGAACCGCTGTTCCTTGAAGCCGGGCTTACGGAGTATCCGCTGCTGCAAAAAGCGCTGAAAACGCCGTCTGCGGACGGTGGCTGGGATGTCATTTTTGGCGAAGCAGCCGTATTCCGAAACGACCCCGTGATCATGAACGTGCTGCTGCCCCAGGGATACTGGATGCTCGCGGCCGCGCCCGAAGGCGGATGGGGCCCGTCCCCCTACCGGCCATTCATCATCGGCTCCGGGCTGCTGCTGGCCCTGCTGGTTTCGCTGGTGGTCTGGTTTTCCCTGCACCAGATGCAGGCACGCGAACTGGCCCAAGAAGAATACATGCACCTCGTGCATCAGGCCCGCAGCCTGATCCTGCGGCTGGAAACGGACGGGACCGTGGCCTTCATCAACGAATACGCCCTCTCGTTCTACGAACTCGAAAAAAACGACGTTCTGGGAAAACCCTTTGCCGGAACGCTTGTGCCGGAAGTCTCGGTGGACGGAACAAACCAGGTCGGCAAGATCAACCTCATGCTGCGCGACCCGGCATCGGTGCCGGTCCACGAACTGCAAAGCGTACGCAAAAACGGGGAAATCGTCTGGGTTTCATGGGCCAACCGACCTTCCTACGACAATCGCGGACGACTTCGAGACGTGCTCTGCGTGGGCACGGACATGACCCGGCGGCGGCAGATGGAAGAGGCCCTGCGCAAGAGCGAAAGCAAATACCGCCTGCTCACGGAAAACGTGACCGACGTGATCTGGGGACTGGACGCCAACATGCGCTTCACCTACATCAGCCCCTCGGACCGCAAATTGCGTGGCTACGAAGCCTCCGAGGTGCTCGGCCGCCCCCTGTGGGATTTCATTGCTCCCGGCTCCCGGCCGGTGCTGCTCAACGCGGTCTCCGCACTGGAAAAAAGCATCCGCAACCGACTGCCGCCCAACAAAAGCCTGACCCTGACCCTTGAAATGAAATGCAGGAACGGCTCCACCGTCTGGGTGGAAACGCGTGCCACCGTGCTCTACAACGAGGAAGGGGAAATGGTGGGCATGCAGGGCGTGAGCCGCGACATCTCGGACATGAAGCGTGCCGAAGCATTGCGCGACGACATGGAACGCATGGCCCGGCACGACCTCAAGACGCCGCTGGGCGCGGTCATCGGCCTGCCTGACGAAATCATCCGCATGGGCAATCTGGACGACAGGCAGACCCAGATGCTTGGGGTGATCCGCAAAGCCGGAGAATCCATGCTGCAGCTTATCAACCGCTCGCTGGACCTCTACAAGATGGAAACCGGCACCTACCGGATCGAGCCGGTACAAATCGACCTGTTGTACCTTCTGGACCAGATCAGTGCCGAAATACGGCCCCTGCTGCGGGCAAGAAGCATAAGCTTTGGCGTGAACGCCCCGGACGGGGCGCAGACATTCCCGTTCATGGGCGAAGAGACCCTCATGCTTTCCATGCTTTCCAACATGATCAAGAACGCCATCGAAGCCTCGCCCGAAGGCGGCTCCGTGCAGGTGGAACTGTCCCGCAACCACGCCGTCACCATTTCCGTGCACAACCAGGGTGCGGTGCCGCAGGAGCTGCGCGACACCTTCTTCGACAAATACGCCAAAGGCAGCGGGTCCAAGGGGTCGGGCCTCGGAACCTACTCCATACGGCTCATCGCGCGCACCCATGGCGGCGACGCCCGGCTCGACACTTCGCTGCCCGGCGAAACCGTGGTTACGGTGACCCTGCCCGCCAGCTGATTTACCCGCCCTGCAGCTTCGCTTGACTATCAAGCTTTTTGGGAATAGTTCATTTTGATACTCAAACAAAATGAGGTCAAAATGAATACGGACACCCTCTTTCTCGTTGCGCTGCAATCCGGCCTGTTTCTCGGACTCATTCACGGCATCAATCCATGCGGGCATTCATGGGTTGTACTGGCACCGTTCGTGGCCGGGGACAGCAGCGGGCGACGGGTAAGCGTCCTCACGGCATCCTTCATAACCGGCACCACGCTGGGCTGCCTTGCCATCGGGCTGGCTCTCGGCCTGCTTTCCACGGGGTTGCCGGACTCGGTGCGCGCGGTAACGGACGTGGTCACGGCCGGGATCATCGTGCTGTTGGGCCTGATCCTGCTTGTGCGGCCACAGTTGCTGCACAATCACGACCACTGCCATTGCGGGCATGAGCACTGCCACAGCGACCACAAACACGACCGAAACGACCACGCCCACTCGCCGCTTTCCGCGCGCCGCTCCACGGCCTGGGGGCTGGCCATATTGGGATTCGTGAACATGATCGTGCCCTGCCCCACCGTGGCCATCATGTATTCCTATGCGCTGGAATCCGGCAGCGCGTTCCGGTCCATGGCCGTATTCGGCATCTATGCCCTGAGCACGGGGGTGGCATTGGCCGGGGTCATCTATGCCATCTTCAAGGTCGCCGGAATCATGCGCCGGCTGCAGCGCCCATGGGTGGAACCGGCCATCATGCGCACGGCCGGGCTGTTGACCGTGGCCTTTGGCACCTATACCCTGTACGGCGATTTCATCAGCTAGACAGACCGCAAAAGGAGCGCCCATGCCGGAACTGGAACGCCTGACCCTGTTGATCGTGGAATTCTTCGAAAAACTCTCGTCATGGGAGCACGGCGTGGTGCGCGACAACGGGTTGAGCCTGCCGCAGATGCATACGCTGGAAATCCTCGGCATCCATTCCGCCCTGCGCATGAAGGAACTGGCCGGGAAAATGGGCGTGACCACCGGCACGCTGACCGTGATGGTGGACAGGCTCGAAGCGGCCGGTCTGGTCCGGCGCAGACCGCACGACACGGACCGTCGCTCCATTCTCGTGGAGCTGACCAGCGCGGGCATGGAAATCTTTGCCGAGCACGACATGCAGCACAACCGGCTCACCGCCGACATCACGTCCACGCTCACCGATCAGGAGCGCGAAGTATTGGAAGCCGCGCTGGAAAAGATGAACCGGGAATTCTGACGCCCCCGGCGGGCAGGGCGCTGCCCTGCACCCGCAAGGGACACGTCCCTTGACCCTGCTCAATTCCGCATTCTGCGAAAGCGGAACGGGATGCGAAAAACCTACCTGTTCGCAAAATAACCGGTGCCCGTCCTGCGAAAGCGGGACGGGCACCGGCGCTAAAAAATTTGCGGGGTGGGGTTTGGGGAGGGGGGCTTTTCAAAGCCCCCCTCCCCAAAAAAATCCTCCCATAGACTATGCCTTGTGCAACGCTTCCATGACCCAGGCCATGTTCTCGCCGAGGATGCGCATGGTGTTCATGGCCTCCTCGTCCTTGAGCACGTCGCCCTTTTCCAGACCGAAGCCCATGTTCCAGTAGTCGGCTCCGGGCACCACCATCTCGTTGATGAAAAAGAAATGGTTCAGGGAGTTGAAGGCGTGCACGGCTCCGCCCCGGCGGGCCACCACGACCCCGGCCCCGACCTTGCGGCGCAGGCTGTTGCCGTTGGCGCGGGCCACCAGCCCGGCCCGGTCGATGAGCGCCTTCATCTCCGTGGAAATATTGGCGTAGTACGTAGGCGAGCCAAGCAGGATGCCGTCCGCATCGTGCATGCGGTCGATACATTCGTTCATGAAATCGTTGTTCACGGCGCAACGATGGTCCTTGTTCTCAAAACACTTATAGCAGGCAATGCAACCGTGCATTTTCCTGCCGCCCAGTTCCACCAGTTCGGTTTCGATTCCGGCGGCTTCCAGCGGCGCCATGGCCGCCTTGAGCATTGCCGCGGTGTTGCCGCCGCGGCGCGCGCTGCCGTTAAATGCTACGATGTTCATATCATTCTCCTTTCAATGGATTCCATATGGTTATCAAGGGCTTGTCCACCAGCACGTCCGCCATCTCTTTTTGCACCCCTGCCAGATGTTCCGCGCCCAGATGCGCGTCCAGCAATTCCTGCGACTCCCAGCGTTCATAGAGCATGAATTGATCCGGATCGTCGGGAAGGCGGTGCATGTCGTACTGCAGACAGCCCGAATCCTTGCGGCTGTTGTCCTGCAATCGCAGCAGGACCTTGGCCAGTCGGTCGCCGAAGCCCGGACGGGCCTCGAACAACACGTGCACGCAGATAGTTTCCATGCCTAGGCCTCCCAACGATCACGGTGAATCCTGTCCTCGCGGAAACGGGGTTCGGACTTCATGTGCTGGTTCGGATGTCCCAGAACCACCAAGCCCAACGGTACCACATGCTCGGGCAGGCCGAGCAGCTGACGAAAGCCGTCCACACGGTCCTGCATGGGGTAGATGCCGGTCCACACCGCGCCGAGTCCCGACCCGTGGGCGGCCAGCAGCAGATTCTGGATGGCGGCGGAACAATCCTGCACCCAGTAGCCCGCGAACTTTTCCAGGCTCAGGTCGCCGCAGACCAGCACGCTCACCGGCGACTTCGGGGCCATGGCCGCATAGGGGTTGATCGTGGTCACCTTGGCCAGCGTGTCCCGGTCCCTGATGACCACGAACTGCCACGGCTGGGCATTGCCCGCGCTGGGAGCCATCATGGCCGCCTCCAGAACCGCGCGCAGATCCCCGTCGGCAACGGGTTCATCCGTGAATTTGCGAATGCTTCTCCGGGTGTTCAAAGCTTCAAACAATTCCATGATTGTTCTCCTTGTCAAAATGTGAACGGCTGACGCCGTGATTTACGTTGATACCTTTTTCTGACATAATGCCACTTATGACAAGTACGCACTTTCAAGTCATATAGTACCCAAAAACATACCATAAAAAATCACGAGGAAAACAATGGGTGCATGCACTCTCAAGACCTTCAACGGCAAGGAATACCGCTGCGAAATAGAGCTGACCCTGCTGGTGATCGGCGGAAAATGGAAACCCATCATACTTTTTCATCTGGGTTCGGACGGCACCATGCGCTTCAGCGAACTGCGGCGCACCATGCCCAACATCACCCAGAAGATGCTCACCCAGCAGCTCAGGGAACTGGAGGCGGACGGCATGGTGCATCGGGAGGTGTATCCGCAGGTGCCGCCCAAGGTGGAGTATTCGCTCACGGAGCTTGGTTTTTCCATCATGCCCATCCTCAGGCAGCTCTGCGACTGGGGCAGGGAATACACGCAGGTGATGCAGCCTGAAAAAGAACCGAAGTCCGCCCCGGGCGAAGCCGTGCCTGCCTGAACACCGGCCTGAACCTGCCGAAAAGCACCCGGAACCATACGGTATTCCGCAGGTTCATTTGCGTATGCACTCTCATGTGTGTACCATTCCCCCACCAATTCCATGGGAGGGCTAATCGGTCATGAGTGCTTCGGAAACTGCTCTGCGTTTCGAAATCCTGAAAATAGCCGGGGGGTGGCTGGACATGCGTCTGCATGTAGACGGCACTTCCTACGACCTGACGGTTTCCAGTGTTTTTTCCGAGCCGTTGCGCGACCTGTGCGACTGTCTGTACGACGCCGTTACCGGCGACACCGGCAACTGGGCCAACGGCGACATGCCGCATTTCGTCTTCGAATGGCTGGGAGAGGGCTGGTTGTACGAATGGAAGGTCAGCGCCCTTGCAGAAGACCGCATCCGGCTCGAGGTCGGATTCTCCGGCAACCGGGTCAAGGGCGAGGCCAAGTATCCGGTCTGGAACATCAGCTGCGAAGTTCCGGCACAGCATGTTGCGGATCAGGTCTGGTCCCAATGCCGGGAGACCATACGCACCATGGGCTTCACCCAGTACCGCAGTCAGTGGGGCAGCGATTTCCCCCTTGCCCAGCTGTTGGCCCTGCGCGCCGCCCATTCCGGGCAGGGCAAGGGCGCACCCGTGGCCGAGGAGCTGGACCTGTTGCGCGAGCTCATGGACGGCTGATCCATGAAACCCCGCCCCTGAACCGCATCCGAAACCCGCTTTACTGCTTCAACCACTCGGCATAACGCCCCGTGGACCGGCTCATGGCATAGCGCACGAACTGGTCCAGGCAGCGCATGGCGCGGCTGGCGTTCAGGAACGTGGGCACCCCGTCCTGTTCCAGCGTCTGCCCCAGCCGGTTGTAATCCGCATCCGCTCCGCCTGTAACGCACACCGAGACCGCCACGGGCTTGCCGTATTGCGCAGCCAGCCGGGCCATGCGCACGGCAATGTTCTCGGGTTCGCTTTCCATTTCGCGGTCCGTGGTCTTCAGGTCCATGGAATGGGGCACGATGGACACCAGCAGACAGTCCACGCTGGGAGAAGAAAGCATGATTTCCATGCAATCCAGATACATGTCGTCGTCCGCCATGGGTGTCAGGTCCAGCAGCGGGTCCGGCTCCACAAAGGCGGGAATACGCTCTCCCAAGCGGGCAAGGGTTTCCGCGTCCAGTTCGGCCACGCGCAGGGAGCCGAGATTGTCCGCTCCATAGGTCTTTTCGTACCCGGCATTGGCGATCACGGCCACGCGGTTATCGTTCACGCGAACGCCGTCGAGCATGGCAAAGGTCTTGGTCAGCTCCACATGGTCCATCATGGATTCGGCCACCACCACGCCGGCCTGCTTCATGGCCGCCTTGGCCACGGCGTATTCCCCGGCAATGCTGGCCGTGTGCGACTGTGCCGCGCGCATGCCCGCCTCGGTGCGCCCGGCCTTGTACACAATGACCGGCTTGGGGCAATGCGAGGCCGCCTCAAAGAAACGCGCCCCGGCTCCGGGCTTGAACCCCTCGATATAACAGGCGATGACCGCCACGTCGTCATCGTCGGAAAAATAGCCCACCAGATCTGCCGGATCCGTATCCAGCTGGTTGCCGTAGCTGACGATGGCCTTGGGTGAAATGGCGTTGCGCAGCTGGTGCAGTTCGATGATGCCCAAGGCACCACTCTGGCTCAGTATGGCCACGTTGCGTTTGTCCCGCTCCGGGATGCTGAATTTCTCCTCCGGGATGAAGAACGTGTTCATGCCCGGCTGTCCGTGGCCCGCGCCGTATACGAGGCCGAGGCAGTTCGGGCCCATGACGCGCATGCCCGCATCGCGCGCAATGCGCCTGATGTCGGTTTCGGCATCGGTGCGGCCGGTTTCGCCGAAACCGCCGGGTATGAGCACCACGCAACGCACGCCTGCCCGGGCGCATTCCTCCATGACCGGAACCACGCGCCCGGCCGGAACCGCCACAACCGCCAGTTCCACGGGTTCGGGCAATTCCGTCACCGACGTGTGCATGGGCAGGGTGGCGCTATCCAATTCCAGCTGTCCGCCCCGGGGATTCACGGCAAATACGTCCGTGCGCCCCATGCGGACAAGATTGTCCACGATGACCGAGCCCGGACTGGCCGGGTTGGTTGCGCTGACCCCCACCACGGCAACGCCGCGCGGCTCGAAAAAGGGACGCAGGGACGCGCGTTTTCTGCCCGCCTCTTCGAGCACGCCGGGATCACGGGGAGCGAACTCGGCATAGCCGTCAATGGCCCAGAACCGCTCGTGCCGGTCAAAAACCAGCGGATTGACCTCGAATTCGCGCAACACCCAGCGGCTGCCCGGGAAAAAATTGGAAAAGGCCGTGGACAATTTGCTGAACCGCAATCCCGCGTCCACAATGCGCGACGTACGCTCAAACCATCCGCGGGTTTCGTATTTCTGCTGAATGTTGGTGGAATAGAGCAAGGCCTCGGCCCAGGGCCGGTCTATGGGAGCGAGAATCAGGTTGGGCGCGGAAAAACAGCGGGCAAAATGCTCGGCGTCGCTGCCGCCCTTGGAAAAGGAAATCACCGGCCCGAAGGCCACGCTCTCGCGAAAGCCCAGCAATATTTCATTGCCCAGTTCCTGCGAATAATCCACGCACTGCATCAGCAGCACGCCGCGCGCCTTGATGCCGGCCGCAGCCATATCCGACACCATGCGTTCGACACTGTAGCGCACGTACTCCAGGTCCTTGACCACCACGCGCACGCCCCCGGCCTTTTCCTTGTGAATCATGTCCGGCGCCACGGCCTTGAGCACCACATGGTCGCTGGAAAAACGGGCCAGCGTATCCGCGCCCACGTCATCCGGGCCTTGCACCAGAACATGTTCCGGCACGGACATGCCCAAACGTTCCAGCACCGCATAGACCTCGTGCTCGAACAGCATGGACCTGCCGTCCGCATGCGCCGCATCCAGCAGCTGCTCTACAGCCTCCACCGCCGTGGAATCCAATCGTGAACGAAACATGGTTCTCCGTCAGGTCGAAAAACAACCGGTTTGGCCCGTCCACCAGTGGACCGGGCCGGGCACTGCCCGCTGCGCAGGATAGCGCATCCCCACGGACCGTGCAATCAAGCACGGCTCACGAACGGCGTCTTTTCTTTTGCCCGCAATTCCATTACTCAGTAACGGTACCGCGCAACACCCACATACCGGCTGCGGAGGCATGATGAAACTGGACGCCATGGACCACGACATTCTCGAGATACTGCAACGCGAGGGCCGCATCACCAATGCGGAACTGGCCAAGCGGCTGGGCATTTCCCCGCCCGCCATGCTGGAACGCGTCAAACGGCTGGAAAACAGCGGCGTCATCGACCGTTTCGTGGCCGTGGTCTCGCCGCAAAAGGTGGGAGTAGGCATCATCGCCTTTGTGCGCGTATCCCTTGGAGCGCACAACCTGCAGGATTTCGAGAATTTCCGCGACCACATCGAAACCATGGACGAAGTGCTGGAATGCTACCAGCTCTCGGGCGAGGACGACTACCTGCTCAAGGTGGCCCTGCCGGACATGCCCGGATATGCGGATTTCGCGTTCTCCAAGCTGGCGCCCATCCACGGGGTGCAAAGCATCAATTCATCATTCGTGCTCGGAACCATCAAGCAGGATACGGCCTTGCCCCTGCTCGCTCCCATCAAGGGCCAGTCCTGAATCGGATGCCCCGCCCCTGAGCGCGCGGTCCAGAAAAGCGGCCACGCGCCACGCAACGTCCTGCGAAAACAGCATGGAAACGTGGCTGACCGGCGAACAGACCTGTTCATTCCAGTCATGGCGGCCCACTCGCAGGCCGGACAGGGGCAACACGTAATCATCCACTAACGAATACACGGCCAGCTTCGGGGCCTGCATGTCCCGGCACTGTTCAACGGCGCGGATAACGGCCTTGCCCGGATACAGCCCCCGGGCCATGGGCCCGAGGCCGAGCGCAGCCAGCACGCTGCCTCCATGGGGCGAGCCCAGGGCAACGAGCGCGCCCACGCGCCCGGAAAACTCCGGCCGGGAAGCGGCCATGCGGCAGACCAGCCCCCCGAGGCTGTGCCCCACCAGTACGACCGTGCGCTCCGGATTGTCCCGCAGCACGTTCTCCATGACTTCGGCAAGGTCGTCCACCGCATTCTCAAAGGGACGGGTGAAGCTGTTGTAGCCGAACGCATGGAAATTCCGGTATCCGGCCCGGCCCAGCAGGATGCGGAACCATAACCATGCCGTGGGGTTGTGGTACAGTCCGTGCACGAAAATCACGGGCGTACCCCGGCCAGCACGAGCCGGAAAAATCAGGCCCAACGGCAGCATGAGCAGCACCCCCAGTTCGCTCAGCATGGCCGAAACCAGCCCGCACAACACATGGGGCAATGCGCGGCCATCGAGCCCCTGCCGGACCAGTTCCATATCGCCGGAGCGGGTGTTGCTGATCCAGAAAAGCACATAGCGCAGCACGGGCACGGCCACGACCCAGCAGGCCAGAAGCATAATGATGAAATTCATGGGCCGATGGTGGCCGCAAGCGGAAAAACTGTCAACGTTCTTGCCTTGCCCGAGACACAACGATATGTTTTTCGCCATGAATGCCACCACATTGTGCCTTGATATCGGCAGCGGCACGCAGGACGTTCTCCTGCACATCCCGGATCGCGAACCAGAAAACTGCCCGAAATTCGTGCTGCCCTCGCCCGCCCTGCAGGTGGGGAAACGCATTGCCGAACTGACCCGGCAGCAAAAGGCCATATGGCTGCACGGCCACAACATGGGCGGCGGCGTGACCCGGTTCGTGCGCGCGCACCTCAAGGCCGGGCTGGCCGTGAGCGCCCAGCCTTCGGCCGCCTATACCATGGGTGACGACCTCACGCGTGTGGAGTCCATGGGCGTGACCCTGAGCGAGGACTGTCCTGACGGCCATGAGCCAGTGCTCTTTTCCGACTTTGACAGATCATGGTGGGAGCGTTTTTTCGAGGCCGCGGAACTGGACTGGCCCGACCGCATTGCCGCCTGCGCACAGGACCACGGATTCCACCCCGGGACCTCCAACCGCATCGGCCGTTTCAAGCTCTGGGAACAACTGCTGGGCGACGGACAGGGACGCCCGGAATCACTGCTCTTTCAGGACGTGCCGTCCATGATGACCCGGCTGGCCGACCTGCAGGCATGCATCGGCAACGGACCGGTGGCGGACACGGGTGCGGCCGCGGTTCTGGGCGCGCTGTACGTGGTCGAAATCGAGGAACAAAGCCATTCCCGAGGCATCACGCTGGTCAACGTGGGCAACAGCCACACCGTGGCCTTCCTGCTGTACCGGGGACGCATTTTCGGGATCTATGAACACCATACCGGCCTTTTGGACGAAAAAACGCTTTGGCAGGACCTGCACTCGTTCCGCGAAGGCAGGCTCGCGCACCAGAACGTGTTCGACGCCAACGGCCACGGCTGCCTGACCCTGCCGTTGCCCGAGGGAGCGCAGGGGTTTGCTCCGGTGCACGTTCTCGGTCCGCGCCGGGCCATGCTGGAAAACCACGATGTCTCGTTTCCCTCGCCCGGAGGGGACATGATGCTGGCCGGAAGTTTCGGATTGATCAAGGGGATGGCCATGCAGGGCTGACCCTCAGGCCGGGGACATCCCTAGCGAGGACAGGAAGACGGCAGGACAACGGTGAACACCGTGCCGTCCTCGGGGTGCGAACGAAACGAGACCTTGCCGCCCAGATAGGTTTCCGCGAGCAGCTTGATGCTGTATGTGCCCAGACCGCGGCCCTCGCCCTTTGTGGAAAATGAGCGGTTGAATATCTGCAGTTGCACGTCCCGGGGAATGTAGTCCGGATTGTGCACCCAAAAGGCTGCACCGTCCGAAAGCCTGTCGCACCCCACGGTAACGCTCTGCCCCACACTGGTGGCTTCCAGGGCGTTCTTGAGCATGTTGCCCAGAAGCCTGTTCAGCAACAGCCGGTCCGTCAGCAACTCCACATCGTCCAGATCTTCGGCAACAAGAACCCGAACGCCCTGCGCGGCCTTGTGCATGGCATACAGCGCCGCTGCGGACTCGGTGACATTCCGTGTGGAAACAGGCTCGGGCCGCACCAGCAGATCGCCGCTTTCTGCAGCCATCAGGGTCTTTTGCGCGCGTATCTCCTCCAGCAGAAAACGGGCCGTGGACTGCATGAGTTCCGCGAGTTCGGGATTGACGTCCTGAAATTCCTCGGCAAACGACTGCATGGCCCCGTCCAGACCCCCGGCAAGGTTGAGCACGTCGTGAAAGAACAGACGCTCCATGGCCCGGCGGCGCACATCCTTGTCCTCGTTCCGGGCGGTGAGCACCACCATGGACATGCCCGCCACCTCGATGGGCGAGGTGTTGACCTTCACGTTCAGGGCCTTGATGCCGTTGCCCGCATGACGCAACATGCGGCAATGGCCTGCACCGGCTTCACCGGCCACGCCCTTGGCAAGCGCCTTGAGCGCGCCGCATTTCACGCAATACGCTGAAAAACCGCACCCTTCGGGCGCGTCTTCCGCGTGGATGCAGCCGAAAACCTCCCCGACACAGCGGCCGAGAACTTCCTGCATCGAATCCAGTCCCAATGAATCGAGGACCGCCTGATTGCAATATACGATCTGGCGGCTCCTGTTGAGCAAAAGCGTCATGTACGGCAGAACCCCGGCCAGGGCCAAGGCGCCGCTGTTCATGATTTCACGATGCTGCTCGCACACTGCATCATGCGTCAGCTTCGGATATATGCACAGTTCATTGATTTCCGGTTCGGACATGGAATCTCCGCTGTTACCGCGTCAAAAAGGCAGGGATAGGTCAAGGGGCAGGCAAAGTCAAAAGAATAGCACCGATTATCAAGCCCGAAAAAAGTGGACGACTTCATACGCAAAGACTATATAGACAATAGTCATAGTCGTCATCATCGGAAACAGGAGTACAGCCATGATCGGCACATCACCTTCAAACGCCGTTGTTCTCCTTGCAGGTGCCCTGTATGTCGCATGGGTAGCATGGAGCAAATTCAACCGCTGGCCGCCGGACCCCAGGAGAAAGCCGAAAATGCCTCCGCGTGCGTACACATGGTCCGCGCGGTTCACGTTCTTCCTGGGAGTATACGCCTGTGCCCATCTTGCATTGTTCGCCATGGCCTGTCTCTTCCCGGAACTGGTGGATGCGCTCATCAACGGATTTTTCGCGCCGGAGAAAAAAAGCACGCTCTCCGCAATGGGCCCGGGAGAGCGCACCCTGTTCGCATCATTTGTTCTCACAGGTGTCATTCCCAATATTCCGGTACTCAAAAGCATGGACCACAGGGCCCGCCGCTGGCTTCACGATCGAGCCCGCATTCCGGGCCACGCCAAAGCCCTTATCGAAGCACTGATCGACGAGTCGGCCTTCAGGCCCGGCACAATCACCTATGGCCGTTTTCTGAAGCAAATGGCGCTGTCGCTGGACTGCGATCCCCGGCGGCTCATATCCGGTGCCGATCCCATACTGAGCCGCTTTGCGAAGCTCGCCTTTTTCGCCAACCGGCTGCACAGATGGGAGTCCAAGCCATCCAAGAAGCATTTCCTGAATAAGAACTGCAAATTATACAATTTTTTTGAAGAGGGTTTCCAGTCCCATCAGGACAGGGTCCGCCGCTACTGCACCATTGATCGCACCAATCCGCTGCTGCCCGAATATGCCGTCGATCTGGACAGAAACACAGGGGAACTGCTGCATGAGGCTCTGGAAATCATCTGTTGCGGCATCAACAGGACCACGCCCACCAAGGCATGGCACGGCACGGAATTCCGCTTCTTTTCCCTGTATCCGGAGCTGCCGCCTCCGCAGGTGCTGGGCAGGGAAACCATCACCCGCACCCTTGTCGGCATTGCCGCGGCCAGCCTGCTGACGGGCATGGGCACCTACTTCCTGCATCTGGCCATGCACGGCACGGTGTCGTTCATTCCCACGCCCCTGCAGACACTGCAATGGACGGCCTACGCCATCCTGATACATGGTCTGGCCATCACCTTCGTTTCGCTCTACCACATGAGCAGGACCTCCTACAGACAGGCAAAGGGTTACAACCCCACCCGAGCACAACCGCTTTCGATATTTCAATGCGTGGTGGGCTTTCTTCTCGGTGTGGCTGCTGGCGCATTCCTGTTCATGACCGCACACCTCGTCCAACAGCACCTGTCCCCTGACGCCCGATCCATGAACATGAACGTTTTGTGCTGGACCGTATGCCCGGGCGCCACAGGCGCGTTCATATCCTACTACATCCAGAGCATGCGCCGCCTCGATCTGTCATGGTACTGGTACGCCCTCATGCAGGGGCTTGGCACCCAAGTCAGCGTGCTTCTTGCCGCCGCGCTCATGGATTCCGGTACCGTGCTTTCCGGAAACCGGCCCTTCATGTTGCTGGCCGGCTTCGTTGTGGGCGCAACCATTGGCGGCATTTTCCCGGTCAACTACAAGAAACGGCTCATGACGCTGGGGATGTTGCCGGAGCAGAGGGAACTTCTGCCACGAGACAAAACACGAATAGGCGGTGGCGCAAAAGGTCATGGTGTACGGGAACGGACGTGAACCGTCCGGGCAGATATTTCGTGAACACGCCCAGCCCCGCCCCCTGCTTTGTCCATTGCACCAAACGCAAAAAAGGCCCTGTCCGTATTGGACAGGGCCTTTTGAAATAAAGCCTTGGCAACGACCTAC
>NZ_WAIE01000008.1 GCF_008830225.1 Pseudodesulfovibrio senegalensis | reverse complement strand
CCTCCCTTCCTGCGACCTACCCTCCTCTTCCTCCCCACGAACCAATTCAAGCGTCGGCCTTTTGAAGTATCTCGCTGATTTCCTGAAATTTTCCGTCACCGTCCTCGTGCATGCTTTATAGCACCGAGCCATAAGATGGCTCGATTCCAGTCGACACTCGGACAAACGGGAAAAGGCCGTCGGGATTGTGCGGCAATCAAATGCGCCCGCTGGGTTCGCTGGTTTGTTGGCTGTTCGTCGGTCAGCCTATTGATTTTCCCCGAACCCCGCTCAAACCCACGAGGCGTAGTGCCGCTCAAGCGAGCGGAGGATCAGCCGAGCACGGCTCGGCCCGAAGCGAAGGTTTGCGGCACTTGCCAAGAGGGAACGCGGGATGTTGCGGGTCAAGCGCAGCTTTTTGCCTTCTTTTTTTCTGCGCCAGCAAAAAAAGAAGGTCGCCCTGAAGGGCGAAACCTTCAATAAAGGAGCTTTTGCAGTGTTTTATTGTGCGTCAGCACAACAACGAAATTGAGAAGCCTTTCAGTCTTTGGGTTGCACTGACGCGCAGTCGGACAGCGACACATTGCACCGAGCCATAAGATGGCTCGATTCCGGTCGACACTCGGACAAACGGGAAAAGTCAGTCGGGATTGTGCGGCAATCAAATGCGTCCGCAGGGCCTGATGACTCGCGGGATGTTGCGGGCAAAGCGGAATTTTTAATAAATGTGCTTTTACGGTGTACGGCCGCGCGTCAGCGCGATAAATGGGCCTGCGCATACTGCCCCGGCGTCATGCCCATGATGCGCTTGAACGCGCGCGAGAGGTGGCTCTGGTCCGCAAAGCCGCATTCCGCGGCCACCTGCGCGGCAGGTTCTCCGTCGGCCAGCATCTTCTTGGCGCGTCGCACCCGGCGCGAAACCTGATATTCGTGCGGGGGCAGCCCCACCCGTGCCGTGAACATGCGGCTGAGGTGGAACGGGCTCAACCCGGCCTGCCGGGCCAGCTCGTCGAGCGATATGGGCTGGGCAAAGTTGGCGTTGAGAAAGGCGCGCGCCCGGGTCACGGCTTCGGGCTCGTCGCTCATGGGCGCGGGCGGGATGTCCGCGTGTTCGTCCAGCAGCCGGGAGAGGATGTCCAGATACAGGGTCTGCGATTCCAGCGGGTCGCCGTGGCGCAGGGTGATTTCCGCCAGCCGGGCGATCATGCCGTAGAGCTTGGGGTCGTTGATGACCATGTCCCGTATTCTGGGCAGGGGGTGGTCGGGCAGATCCATGGAGCGCAGGGCACGGGCCAGCGCGTCCGGCTCCACGCTGAACATGACGTAGGAGCATGGCCCTTCCATGCCGCAGGCGTGCACCTCCTGCGGGTTGATGGCCATGACCTGTCCGGTGCGCACGGTGGTGTGCTCGTCGCCGGAAAGAAAATCCCGGCTGCCAGCCAGCACCGCGCCGAAGCAGAGCGAATCGTGCGCATGGCGCGAAACGCCGCGGCTCACGCTTTCCGCGTGCACCAGCCCCACGCCGGGCAGGGCCGGGACACGCATGTAATTGAGTCCGTCCTTGTATTTTTGCTGCATTGGCCCCCTATACCAGAGGCGGCACGAACTTGGCGAGAATCTTCAGGCCGTTTTTCCCGGCCCGGACTTCGTGTGCCGCGCCCACGGGCATGACCGCACTCACGCCCGGAGCATAGTCCAGAACCTCGCCCGCCAGCACGCACTGGCCCGAGCCCTCGGCCACTTCGTGCAGCTCGCACTGGGTTTCGTGGGTATGCATGCCGATGACGCAGCCCGGATCAATACGCACCAGATGCGCGGAAAAGGCGTTGTTCGTGTCCGCGCCGCACAGCGTGGCCTTGAGGGAAACGCCCGTGAAGGCGGGAT
This sequence comes from Pseudodesulfovibrio senegalensis, assembly GCF_008830225.1. Lineage (NCBI taxonomy): Bacteria > Pseudomonadati > Thermodesulfobacteriota > Desulfovibrionia > Desulfovibrionales > Desulfovibrionaceae > Pseudodesulfovibrio > Pseudodesulfovibrio senegalensis. Next base: position 107,310 of record NZ_WAIE01000008.1, on the reverse strand, counting down.
GCGGATTCCACGGGCCGGGATGGTTGTCGTCCAGATGCGTGAAAATGGAAGCGCTCATGAAGGTATCCTCCGTTTTTTTGCGGAGTCTGCCCCATGAGCGCGAAAAGGGATTGGACGATCCTGCTCTTTTTCAGTCGGCCATGCCGTGTTCCTCGATGTCTTCCATGAAGGCTTCCACCGCGTCCGGGTCCAGCGCTCCGGATTCGGCCATGGACCCGAGTATGGACAGGGCCTCTTCCGCCGGGCGGCCGCGCTGGTAGGGGCGGTCCGTGGTCATGGCGTCAAAGCAGTCGGCCACGGCAAGGATGCGCGCCCCCATGGGAATCTGGTCGGCTTCCAGCCCGCGCGGATAGCCCCGGCCGTCCAGCCGCTCATGGTGGGCGTACACGTAGTCCAGCACCGGGCCGAGGTAGTCCAGCCCGGAAAGAATGTCGTGGCCCCATTGCGGATGGCTGCGGATTTCCAGCATCATGGCCTCGCTCATGGCCGTGTCCTCGCCGCAGAACATGCGGTCGCTGAATCCGATCTTGCCGATGTCGTGCAGGATTCCGGCCACGCGGACATCCTCCACGTCCTGAGAGGACAGGCCCATGCGCCGGGCAAGGCGTTCGCTGTATATGCCCACGCGTTCGCCGTGGCCTTCGGTATACTCGTCGCGGCGGCCCAGAGCCACGGCGATGGATGTCACTGTCTTGAGCGAGTTTTCCTTGATGCGCTCCAGAAGCTGTTCGAGGTGGAATTCCCTGGCCTCGATCTTGACCATCATCATGCCCACGGCCTCGGCCAGCTCCTGCACGTTGGCCGGGTATTCCGGGCCGGTCAGTTCCATGATCTCGTCGGAATAGTTGCCTGCGGCAATCTGCTGAATGATGCGCATGAGCCGTTTGTCCGCGGTCTTTCTGTCCATGGCTCGTTTCCTACCGGAGTCTGTCCGCGTTTTCCCGCGCAAAGTCCGCAAAGGCCCGCGGCGGCTGCCCGGTCAGGTACTTGACCGCGCCCGTGGCGTTCCAGGCCATGTCGCGCCGGATGATGCGCGCCCGGCTGACCAGCATTTCCACCACCCAGTCGCTTGCGCCCGCTTTGCTCAGTGCCTGCGAATAGGCGGCCTCGGGCTGTTCTTCCCAGCGCACCGGCTTGCCTGCGGCGTTGCCCAGCAGATCGGCCAGTTCCGTGCCGGAAAGAGGTTCCGGACCGGTCAGCGCGTAGGTCTTGCCCGCGTGCTCGTCCATTGCCTCCAGCACGGCGTGCACACACAGGCCAAGGTCGCGCGCGTCCATGAAGCTGACCTGCGCCTTGCCGTGGGGCAGGGAGAGCAGGGACTGCTCGCGAATGGCCGTTTCGTGGTCATTGACGATTTCCTGCATGAAGACGTTGGGCCGCAGCACGGTAAAGGGAATGCCGGATTCCTCGGCGATGAGGTCCACGAATCCGTATTCCCGGCCCAGCCGCCAGTGGGCGTCAAAGGACGCGCCCGCGCAGGAGACGCTGACAATATGCTGGATGCCGGTTTCCGCAGCAGCCTTGACCGCGGCGTTGCCGATCTTTTTCATGTCCTGCGTCAAAGGCACGGCCACGATCATGGTTTCGCAGCCCTGCATGGCGTCGGCCATGGCCTGCTGGTCCAGCGTGTCCACTTCCTTGACGGTTGCGCCCGGCACGGTTTGCCCGGTCCCGGCAGGCACGGCGGCAACCACGTCATGTCCCCGGCCGGACAATTCCTCCACAATGGCCGCTCCTGCCAGAGTCGCGGCATCCGTTACGAATATCTTCATGAAACACCCCTGAGTGATCGTTTACCGGACACTCTAGTGCTTCTGGGCCGCGAACTCAACGGGTTGTTGCATTTTTCATCGCATGCCTGCCAAAGGCGGCCTTTTGCCTTTACAGCCGGGCAAGGCTTGGCTATCAGCCGAAAAAAACAGTGCAACCCGAACAAGGATCGTGTTCATGGACATGCTCGCCAGCGCCGCCGGATTCGTGGCCGACTTCATCGCGGCCATGGGCTGGGGCGAAAAGGTCTCCACCCTGACAGGACTCATCTACATCGTGCTCAGCGTACGGCAGAATCCGCTTTGCTGGCCCTTCGGCATCGTCAGCGTGGCCGTGTGGATGGTCATCGTGTTCGCGGGCAGGCTGTACATGGACGCCTTTTTGCAACTGGTCTACGTGGTGCTGGGTTTTTACGGCTGGTACCAATGGCTGCGCGGCGGCGCAGACAGCACGCCCCTGCCCGTGCGGCGGGTTTCGGCGCGCCTGTGGGCATGGCTGTGCGGATTGGGGCTTGCGGCCACGGTACCGCTGGGTTTGGTGTCCCAGCATGTGCTGCACGCGTCCTTTCCGTGGTGGGACACCGTGACCACGGTGCTCAGCCTCATGGCTCAATACCTGCTGGCCAAAAAGTATCTGGAAAACTGGGTGCTGTGGGTCATTGCGGACGCCATGTACGTGGGCATCTACATTGCCAAGGGCTGGCCCGGCTATTCCGTGCTCATGGGCATTTACACGGTCATGGCCGTGGCCGGGTTCGTGAGCTGGCGGCGCAGCATGGAGCGCGGCGAGGCCGTGGCATGATCGAGCGCAGGGCCGATGCCCCGGTGCGCATCGTGCTGACCGGGTCGGAATGCACGGGCAAATCCACGCTGGCCAAGGCCTTGGCCGAGCACTACGGCGTGGGCTTTGCCCGGGAATATCTGCGTGAGTATTTCGAAAAGGCGGGCGGCAGGCTCTGCATAGACGACACCGTGCCCATTGCCGAGGGCCAACTGCAGCGCGAAACCCTGCTTGAACAACGCGGCAGCAATCCCCTGATCTGCGATACGGATGCGCTCAGCTCCGTGATCTATGCCAACCACTATTTCGGATCGTGTCCTCAGCGCATCGAAGCCATTCTTGCGTCGCGGCCCCGCACGCATTACCTGCTCTGCCACATCGACGTTCCATGGCGGGCGGATGGCCAGCGCGACCGCCCGGAACAGCGCGAACACATGCACGGCCTGTTTGCGTCCGAACTGGATCGGCGCGGGTTCGCGCACACTCGTGTGCGCGGCTCGCTTGCGCAGCGGATGGCCACGGCCATGGGCATCGTGGACCGGTTGCTTTCGGCCTGATTCTCTCCCGCTTTTACTGCAGCAGCAGCGAGCTGACCACGGGAACGAGTGCGCCGGTATTGGCCGTGAATTCTTCTATGGCGTCCACAATGGTCTGCGAGAAGATCGGCCCGGCTGTCTCGTTGGCCAGCGTGTTGGGGTGGGAGTCGCTGCCCGTATGGCTTTTTTCAAAATCATATTTGAGGCAGTTGACCTCGCCCTGCGCCGGGTTGGGGTCGCTTTCGGCCACGATGCCGTAGAAATCGTAGATGAAGATGTTGGGATGGGGCTGGCCGTCTTCGGTCAGAAAGTCGTTGTTGACCCAGTCCGCGAACTCGGCGGCGCGGGCCGCGTTGTCTGCGCTGGTGGCCAGCCGGTGCCGGGGCGCAAGCGTCCAGAACATGAACATGGTGTCCGGGTAGGTGTCCATGAGCGCCCGCAGGGCGCGGTACTGGAGCTTGTAGTTGCCGATGGTCTTGGTTTCCGAGGTCACGTCCGGGGTTCCGGAATCCGCCCGGATGTCGGCGCCCGGATAGCAGTGCTTGAGGATGATCATGTCGTAATCGGCGGCCAGGGAGTCAAGGCAATCGATGCCGGGTTGGGACGGGTCGCAATGGCCGTCCACCCACAGGTACCAATAGTCGTAGGGATAGTTCTTCCATGCATAGGGGCTGTTGGGGTAACCCCGTTCCGTGATGTTGTACTGGGTTCCGTGGGCCGTGTTGTAGGCGTCGAACCATTCGGGGACATCGCCTTGGTTGTAGACGCCCTCGCCCGTGGAATGGTGCAGGAAGATGATGTCCACGGGTTGGGCGGCATGGACCGGCAACGGGGCAAGCCCGGTCAGCAAAAGCAGGCAGACGGAAGCGAAAACGGCGGTGCGCATGGCGATCTCCTCGGATTGTGGTTGATTGTCCCATAAACAACCGGAAGATTATCGTCAACGCTGTGCGGTTTTTTGCGCAATCAATCGAAAATGTGTTGCAACTCCTTGCCGTGCAGCCCTGCTCCGAGCGCCAGCATGAGCTTGATGCGCGCTTTCGGGCCTCCCAGCCGTCCGCAGAGCAGCACGCCCTTGTCCGCAAGGTCGGCACCGCCGCCCGGATAGCCGTAGATGGGCCAGACCCCGCCCTCGATGCAGCGGGTGGCCAGCACAACCGGAATCCCCGCCTCCATGCAGCGCTCGATGCCCGGAACCATGTTCGGCGGCACGTTGCCCGCGCCGAATCCTTCCACCACCACGCCGCGCGCGCCCTGTTCGCGCACATGGTCCAGCAGCCCGGAGTCCATGCCCGTGTAGCCGGCTAGCAGCACCACGGACGGTTCGATGCGGTCGGTATCGATCTTCAGGCCCGGCTTTGCGGATTGCGGGCATCCGGCCAGCACCACGGATTCTCCGGCCACATAGCCGATGACCCCGGCCTCGCGTGATTCGAAGGCGTCCACGTTCAGGGAATTGACCTTGACGGCTTCGCGGGCCGGAAAGATGCGGTCGGTCATGAGTACGCAGGATCCGGTTCCGGCGGGCAGGGGCAGCAGCACGGCGCGCACCGCGTTGATGAGGTTGCGCAGGCCGTCGTAGCCGGATTCGGAATAGTAGCGCATGGAGCCGGTAAAGAGCACGGGCTTGGGCGATTGCACCACGAGGTCGGCCATGTAGGCGGATTCGGCCAGCACGTCGGTTCCGTGCAGCACCACGGCCCCGAGCACCTTGTCCTCGTCCAGCGCGGTCTGAATGTCCCGGCTCAGCCGGAACATGTCCTCGGGCGTCATGTGCGGGCTGGGCTTGTCCGACCATTGCACGGGCCGCAGCCGGATGCCCTCGGGCTGCGGGGCCAACTGGTTGAGCAGGTTGTCGAAATTGCCGCCCGGGGCGACGCCGTGCGTGCCCTCCGCCGGGCTCATGCCGATGGTGCCGCCCGTGAAAAAGACGACCACTTCGCCGCACTTGTTCATGGTGTTCATGCGAGATTACCTCCACTGCTGGTGGGGCAGATGTGGCAAAGACCCACTCAAAAGGCAAGAAAAAGGACGGGAAAATATCTAGTCGAAGGCTTTGAGCAGGGCCTTGCGCAGGTCCTGGCTGTGTTCCGGGGCCAGCTTGCGTCCGTCCGCACCCAGCACGTGGAACACGTCCGCGGCCTGCCCGCCCATGGTGGTGATGCGCGCCAGAGCCACGCCAAGGTCGAAATCGCCCAGCACCCGGGCCAGGTCGTGCAGCAGGCCCTTGCGGTCCGGCCCGGCCGCCTCGACCACGGTATGATAATGGCTGGCCTCGTTGTTCACGTTGACCACCGGGGCCAGTTTTGGCGCCGAAATCCGTTTGCCGAGCAGGGAATTGCGCTTGTCCTCGAGGCGTGAGGCAAGGTTCAGCCTGCCGGTCAGGGCGTACATGATGCTGCGGCCCACCCGCGCCCAGAGTTCGTCGCCGGTCACGCCGTTGCCCGGACCCGGTTCGGCCACGGTGAACACGTCCATGGCCGTGTTGTCCGACCACGTGAAGATGTCCGCGGACAGGATGTCCAGATTGTGCAGGGCCAGCGTCCCGGCAAAGGTGGCGAACAGGCCGGGCCTGTCCTGCGCCGCTATGGTCACCTCGAAACAGCCCGGCACGCCGGAAGGCGTCACGTCCACCACGTTCACGCCCTTGCCCGCCATGTGGCCGGGCTTGCGGATTCTGTCCTGTTCAAGATCACGTTCCAGCCGTTGTCGAATATGCATGTGCCGCACCAGAGTCTCGGGCGAGAGCGCGAAAAACGCGCGCGGGGGCATGCTTTCCAGCATGGATTCGGCCCGGGATACGGGCATGGATTCCGAAGCCAGCTCCGAGGCCTTTTGCCAGATGGTGACCATGTGCTCGGATTGCAGGGGGTGGCCCAGGTAGCCGCTCTGCAGGTACTCACGGGCCTTGGTGTACAGCTCCGCAAACAGGGATGCGGTCCAGTTGTTCCATGCGCGCGGCCCGGTGGCCATGCTGTCGGCCACGCTCAGCAGGTACAGGGCGTCAAGGCGTTGTTCGCTGTCCGCCAGTGAAGCCACCCGTGCCACCACGGCCTCGTCGCTGAGGTCCCGGCGCGTGGCCGTGGCCGGAATGAGCAGATGGTGCCTAACCAGAAAGGCCACCTCGTCGATTTCGTCCTGAGGCCGCCCGTACCGGGCCAGCACCGTGCGTACGATGGCCTCGCCCGCTTTGCCGTGGTCGGGCTGCTCCTTGCCCAGATCGTGGAACAGGGCCGCCAGCACCAGCCGTTCGGCATGGCACAGGCCGCGTGCCGGTTCATGGAAGTCATTGTCCTGTTGGCGCAGGAACGCGGCCACGGCCGCCACGGTTTCCAGCGTGTGCCGTCCCACGGGGTGTACGTGGTAGTCGTTGAACTGCACCAGATGACGCACCGCGCCAAACTCCGGCACAAGCACGGCCAGCAGGCCGGTTTGCGCCAGGCCTTTACTTGCTGCTGGGCCGTGCCCGGCCAGAAATATGTTCAAAAGGGTGCTGAGGGTTTGCGGTTCTTCGGCCAGTTTTTGTCCCCATTGACCGGCCTTTTCGGTCACCAGCCTGCGCGCGCTCCATTGCGGGGCCTGCCCGGTTTCCGCCCAGACCCGGAAAAGGTTCAACGCCTGTTCCGGGGTGACGTTTTCGGCCTCGGCAAAGCGCAGCCCTTCGGGACCGGCCAGCAAATTGTCCGCGCCGGGGATCGGCGTGTCGCGGGCCGACCGGCTTGCAGAAGCACGTCCCAGCACTTCCCGGAACAGGGCTTCGCGCATGGCCAGAATGCGGTTCATGGCCCGGTGCAGGCGGGAAAGGAAGAATTCAACGGCCCTGCCCGCACCCTGCGGCGTGGCGTCGCCGGGCAGGTAGCCCAGCAGGCGGGCCACGCCGGGTTGCAGGTCAAAGGCCAGCGTGTCCAGCTTGCGGCCCGCGGAGAGGTGCAGGGCCGAGCGCACCCGCAGCAGGAAGCGGTTGTCCTCGCGCAGGGCGGCCAGCTCATGGGGCAGGAACGGCCCGGGGATATTCGCGTCGCCCAGTTGTGAAAGCCACATGATCTGGTTCACGTCGCGCAGACCGCCCAGCCCGTTCTTGAGTTGCGGTTCCAGCCGTCCGCCCGCGTCCCCGAACCGGGCTTCGCGCCGCTTGTTTTCCTCATGCAGCCAGTCCGTGAACCCGGAACTGCGTTTGCGGACCATGGAAAGGAATTTGTCCTGCAGGCGTTTGAACACCGAGGCATCCCCGGCAAGGGGGCGCGCGTCCAACAGGGAGGCCAGCACGGCCGGGTCCTTGCGCGAGAGGCTCACGCAATCCGCCACGGTGCGCACGCCGTGGCCAACGTCCAGCCGCAGATCCCAGAGCGGGTAGACCACGGCCCGAACGAAATCCCCGGCTGATTCCGGGATGGTTTTTTCGAAGACCAGCACAAGGTCGATGTCCGAGCCGGGACAGAGTTCCCTGCGCCCGTAGCCGCCCACGGCCAGCAACACGTGCGGATGGGGCGAAAAAAGGCCGGAAAATTCGGCGTCGTCCTGCAACTCCCTGATTCGCTGGGTGAAATAGGTGTCCGTGGCGTGGGCCAGGGCGTCCACAAGGGCATGTGAACAGGAGTCGCCCGAGGTCAGGGCGTCGCGCTGTTTCCTGTATGTGTGCGCCGATTGCGGCAATTCCAGTGGGTGCGCTCGTTGTTCCATGCCGTTTCCGTTTGTACGTCCGCCGTGCGGGGAGATTTGACGGGCCGCGACGCGAGGATGCCGCGACCCGTCAAAGAGTGGGGGGTGTTTCGGATGGACGGCCAGCACTGTGCGGGCCGTGAAGGAATGCCCATCCTATTGACCGGACTCCCCGGTCAAATAGCTTCGTCTCCGGTCTCGCCGGTGCGGATGCGCACCACCTCGTCCATGGGAGAAACGAAAATCTTGCCGTCGCCCACGTTGCCGGTAAAGGCCGCGTCGCGCACGGCATTCACCAGTTCGGGAACGCGTTCGTCCTGAACCACAAGTTCGATCTTGACCTTGGGCACGAAATCCACCTGATACTCGGCGCCGCGATACACTTCCTTGTGCCCGCCCTGACGGCCGAAGCCCTTGACCTCGGTCACGGTCATGCCCTTGATGCCAAGCTCGGTCAGTGCGGCCTTGACGTCGTCCAGCTTGAACGTGCGGGTGATCACTTCTATTTTCTTCATTGGTGTGACTCCTTGAATACTAAATCTGATAGCCTGTTTCGCTGTGTTGCGAAACGTCCAGGCCCCGGACCTCGTCTTCGTCGGTGGCTCGCATGCCCACCATGGCGTTCACGACCTTGAAGATGATCACGGTCATGACGAAGCAGAAGACCCAGGTGGCGACCACGGAAACGAACTGGACCCACAGCTGGAGGGCATTGCCCGCGAGCAGTCCTTCCGCGCCGATGCTGGCGAAGATGCCCGTGGCCAGTGCGCCCCAGGTGCCGCCCACGCCGTGGATGCCCACCACGTCCAGCGCGTCGTCGTAGCCGAAGCGGTTCTTGAGCATGATGCCGCCGTAGCAGATCACGCCCGCGCCCAGCCCGATGATGATGGCGGGCATGGGGGTCACGAAGCCCGCTGCCGGAGTGATGGCCACAAGCCCGGCGACCGCGCCCGAAGCCGCGCCCAGAGTGGTGGCCTTGCCGCCGTGCACCCATTCCGCGGCGATCCAGCTTAACAGGCCTGCGGCCGTGGCCATGTGCGTGGTCACGAAGGCGTTGGCGGCCAGCCCGTCCGCAGCCAGTGCGGACCCGGCGTTGAATCCGAACCAGCCGAACCAGAGGATGCCGGCTCCGAGGATGGTCATGGGCAGGTTGTGGGGAATGAAAGCCTCACGGCCATGCCCCTTGCGTTTGCCCAGCAGCATGGCGCAGGCCAGCGCGGCCGCGGCCGAGCTCATGTGCACCACGGCGCCGCCCGCAAAGTCCAGCGCGCCCATTTCACCCATCCAGCCGCCGCCCCAGACCCAATGGCACATGGGAGCGTACACGAGGATGATCCACAGGGCGGAAAAAATCATGAACCCGGAAAACTTGATGCGTTCGGCAAAGGCCCCGGAAATGAGCGCGGGCGTGATGACCGCGAACATGCACTGGAAGATCATGAAGGTCAGGTGGGGCAGGTTTCCGGCCGGGGAATTTTCCACGCCCGGTCCCACGTTGTTCAGGAAAGCGAAGTCCAGCCCGCCGATCAGCCCGCCGATGTCCGTGCCAAAGGACAGGGAATAGCCGACAACGGCCCAGACGATGGAAGCGAGCCCCAGCAGGGCGAAACTGTGCATGACAGTGGAGAGCACGTTTTTGTTGCGTACCAACCCGCCGTAAAAGAGCGCCAGCCCCGGGGTCATGAACATGACCAGGGCCGAGCAGATCAGAATAAAGGCATTATCTGTTGCGTTCATTGAAAACCTCCGGCAACACTGTTTGCAAAGCCGATGCCAAAATAATTGTGGCGATATTCCTGACTTTCTTCTTTTTTGTAGGAAATTGCTTTTACATTTTTGCCATTTTTTTGTTAAAAAATACAAAAATGTAATTAATAGCCGAGAAGGTGGTCGGTGCATCACCCCGGAGCGGCCGCCGGGGTCGAGCTTGCCCATCGGGGCCAAATGATTCATGAACAACAGGTCGAAACCGCAATCTTCGGAGCACCATGCGCATCGCCTTCTGCACGCCGTTCAAACCGCTGGACAATGCCCGCCCTTCCGGGGACGTGGTCATTGCGCAGGATCTGGTTCTTTCCCTGCGGGAGCTGGGCCACGACGTGTGCGTGCTGGAACATTTCCCGGCCAAGTGGATATACTGGAAGCCGTGGCGCTGGCGTCCGGCCCTGAAGGCGCTTTCCCGCATGACCGAACAGGCGCGTAGCGCGGACTGCGTTTTGACCTATAATTCCTATTACAAGGTTCCGGACGTGTTCGGCCCGGCCATCTGCAACACATTGGCACTGCCCTATTTTCTGTTTTCCGCGTCATATGCACCCAAAAGGGGCAAACGCATGAAGACAATGGCCGGTTATTGGCTCAACAGGCGGGCCATGCTCAGTGCCGGGCATGTGTTCTGCAACAAGGAGCCGTATTACCGCACTGCCGGATGGCTCCTGCCGCCCGAACGTTTCAGCCGTGTTCGGCCCGGTTTCCGCACCAACGGCTTTGTGCGCCATGCCGAGGCCAGAAAGCAGCTGCGCAGCGAGTGGAACGCGGACGAACGGTTCGTGCTCTGCACTGCGGCCATGATGCGGCCCGGGGTCAAGGCGGATGGCGTACGCTGGGTGCTCCGTGCGGCTGCCGCACTGGCCGAGCACGGCGTGGACGCGCTCACGGTGGTGGCGGGCGGCGGTTCGGAAATGCCGCAGTTGCGGGACGAGGCCCGTGCCATGGGCGTGGACGTCCTGTTCACCGGGCAGATTTCGCGCGGGCGGCTGGCGGAAATCTACAGCGCCGCGGACCTGTTTGCCTTTCCCGGCATCGAGGAGAGCATCGGCATGGTCTATCTGGAAGCGCAGGCCTGCGGTCTGCCGGTGGTGGCCACGGACCATGAGGGCGCGCCGCAGGTGGTGGAGCTCGGCGGGTCCGGCATCATCTGCGCGGCGGAGCAGGACGCGTTTTGCCATGCCGTGAAAGAACTGGCCCTTGACCCGCAAAGGCGCGCGGCCATGGCGCGCAGGGCCCCGCTTTACGTGCGGGAAAACCACGCCCTGCCCGGAGCGTACCGCGAAATGGCAGGAACCATGGAACGGATCGTGGCGCAGGCCGCGGAACGCACGGCCAAAGGAGAGCTTTGATGACAGATACATTTCTGACGCTGATTCGCCATGCGCGCACCGAGTGGAACATCCTCCGCCGCATTCAGGGGCAGACCGACATTCCCCTGGCTCCCCAGGGAGGGGTCATGGCCCGTCAATGGGGCAATGCGCTGGTGGACAAGGGGTATGACCGCATCCTGTGCAGCGACCTTTCCCGCGCCTACCGCACGGCCGAAATCATCAACGAGATTCTGGGCCTGCCCCTTGAAGTGGACCCGCGTTTGCGCGAGCAGAACTGGGGCGACTGGACAGGACTGGCCGTGGACGACCTGCGCGCCATGCGTGAGCAGGTGGCCGAACAGGAGGCACTGGGCTTCGGTTTTTGTCCTCCGGGCGGCGAATCGCGTGCCGAGGTGCTGGAACGCAGCCGGGCGGCTCTGCAGGCCTCTGCCACACGCAACCCCGGGCAATACACGCTGGTGGTCACCCACAACGGTGTGTTGCGCGCGCTGGCCTACGACTTGATGGGCATGCAATACACTCCGGACGAAAAATCGCCCATCAGCAAGGATTACCGTCGGCATGAGCTGCTGTGCCGGGAAGCGACACTCAACGCCTTCAAGCTGGACATGGAATTCTGAGATGCGCATCGCTTTTTACAGCCAGCACGTCCTGGGGGTGGGGCACCTGTTCCGCAGCCTTGAGATCGTGCGCGCCCTTGCCGGCCACGAGGTTTTCTTCATCACCGGCGGGGCCGAGGTCGATCTGGACCTGCCGCCCCATGCCAAGCGCCTGCAGCTGCCCGGGCTGATGATGAGCGAGGATTTCAGCCGCTTCATTCCCGTGGGGGCGGGCGTTGACGAAAACATGGATGTGGACGCCCTGCTGGAGCGACGCAAGGCCCTGCTCATGGAGCACATGGAACGGTTGCGGCCCGATGTGTTTTTGGTGGAGTTGTTTCCGTTCGGCCGCAAGAAGTTCGGGTTCGAGCTTGTGCCCGTGCTGGAAGCGGCACGCCAAGGCCGGTTCGGGCCGTGCCGGGTGGCCTGCAGCCTGCGCGACATTCTGGTGGAGAAAAAAGAGCAGTCCACGTTTGAAAAACGGGTGCTCGGGGTGCTCAATCCCCTGTTCGATCGGCTTCTGGTGCATGCGGACCCGAATCTGGTGCGGCTGGAGGAGACCTTTCCGGCCGCGCGGGATATCACCATTCCCGTGGATTACACCGGGTACGTGACCCCGCGCCCGGACCCGCAGGCCGGTGAAGCCCTGCGCCACGAGCTGCAACTGGACGGCCTGCCCTTGGTGGTGGCCAGCGCCGGGGGCGGCAGCGTGGGGCAGGAATTGCTGCACGTCACGCTTGCGGCATCGGCGTTGTTTTTTTCCGAGCATCCGCACCGGCTGGCCATGTTCACCGGACCCTATGCCCCGCCCGATGATGCGCACCGGCTTCGGGCATCGGCCGAGGCCATGGACCATGCCACGGTGCGCATTTTTACCGACCGTTTTCCCGCCTATCTTTCGGCCGCGTCACTGTCCGTGAGCCTTGCCGGGTACAATACCACCATGAATCTGCTGGGCGCGGGCGTGCACGGGTTGGTCATGCCTTTTGACCAGAACCGCGAGCAGCGCATGCGCGCCGAACGCTTGCAGGAGCGCGGCGCACTGACCGTGCTGGACCCGGCCACCCTTGACCCCGCACGCCTCGCCGGCCTCATGGCCGGGCGGTTGGGCCGAAAAAATCAAGCGCACGGCGTGGATTTGGATGGAGCCGTCAACACCGCGCGCATTCTCGAAAATCTGTCCGAATAAAAAAAAGCAGGGGATGCCGCCTGTGGCGGCTTTTGGATGGATGATTTCGCCTCCGGCGGGCAAGGGTCACGACCCTTGCCCGCCCTGATTTGTCTCGCATTCTGCGAATGCGAGACGTGTGAATGAAATAAAAAACAATATGTATATTTTTTTAAGGTATTCATCTTCGACCAAAGACAAGCGGCCCGGTCAGTATCGCTGACCGGGCCGCTTGCAAAAAAGTTAAGCTCTTATTTTGACCCCATCCGCCGTAACATCCGCAACATGGTTCGGCAGAAAAGGGTCAAGGGACGTGTTCCTTGCGGGTGCAGGGCAGCGCCCTGCCCGCCGGAGGCGACATGCAACGCCGTCTCTCCCCCCTTCAATTCACACAAAAAAAAGACCCCGCCACACGACGGGGTCTCAATATGGTCTTTCTTGCTGCGGCCGTTAGAAGCTGTAGCCCATGGCGGCGCGCATTTCAGCGGGGATGACCGCGTCTGCGCTCGGCTCCAGAGCCTGCCAGGAAGCACCGGCTTCCTTGCGTGCGGCCTTGACTTCGTCAAGATTGAAACCGTAGCGGGGGATCTCGAACTGCTGACCCGGGTAGATCAGGTCGGGGTTCTTGATCTGGTCACGGTTGGCCTTGTAGATCAGGGGCCACATGAACGGGTCGTTGTAGATGTGCTTGTACTCGGAAATCCACCACAGGCATTCACCCTTGGTGACGGTGTGGTTTACGGGCAGAGCATCGTACTCGGCCTTGTAGAGTTCCATGGGATCGGAAACCACAGTGGTTTCGGTTTCTTCCACAACAACGACTTCGGGCTCGGACTGAACCTTCTTGGAACAGCCCCAGGCGAGCATCACGCACATGGCGATTGCAAGCAATGTCAGCTTTTTCATGATCAACGGCCTCCTCAAATTTGTATAGTTCAACAGACCATAAATTTCCGAATCAGGTATCTATTCTAGATGCCCAATTATCAATTATTTTCTTTTCTTGCAACACCAATCTGCTTTGTGGTTCCAATCGCAACGCTTCCTGTATGGCATTTTGCGCTTCGTCCACCCATCCGCCTTCGCGCAGACTGCGGCTGGCCAGCACATACATGCGCTCTGGTTCGCCGCTGTATATGGCATCTATCAACATTCTGTAATCACTGTTGAAAACAGAGCGAACCATGTCGTTTCTGGCGTAGATGAACCGGGCCAGCAGCGGGTTGTCCCGGTGCCGCGTCAGGTAGTAGGGCAGCAGTTGGCGGCATTTGGCGATAATAAACCGGATACGTTCGATTTCCCGGTGCATGCTTTCCTCGGTCTGGGTCAGAATCTGTCCCAGCTGGTCGGAAATATCCTTTTCCGAAGGAGCCAGATCCGCACCGAAAAGTTCGTGGAACCACGGCGCGTAGTTCTGTTTCTGGTAGGCGTCTTCCTTGAGCTTGAATGTCTCGTGGAAGATGTAGCCCATGGCCCAGTCCAGAAACTGCCCGGCCAGCGGGTTGTCCGGATCGTTGCGGAACACGTGGTGCGCGGTGTCCTTCATGCGCCACAAAAGCCCCTTGTTCATTTCATCGCCCACAAGGTTCTTGAGCACCCCGAAGTCCACGCTGCCATCCTTGTCGAACAGGCGGAACTGCTCCTCCAGGGCCAGCGACGCCTGGCAGAAGTTGCGGAACAGGTCGCGGACGAATTCCGGCAGCTTGGAGCGAATCCATCGGGACATGGCTATGCTCCGCCCTTTCTGGTGTGGCAGGTCTCGGCCAGCCGGGCCAGTTCGGCCAGCCGCGTATCCACGCGGCGGTACAGGCTTCCCAGCGGGAATTGCCCGGACTTGCCCCGTTTGCCTGCGCGTATTCCGGTCAGGATTTCCACGGCCTCCTCGATGGTGCGCACCGGGAAGATGCGGAAAAGTCCCTGTTCCACGGCCTGCAGGATGTCGTCGCTGAGCATGAGGTTGACCACGTTGTCGTGCGGGATGAGCACACCCTGCTTGCCGGTCAGTCCCCGGCGGCGGCAGACCTGGAAAAATCCTTCGATCTTGCGGGTCACCCCGCCCACGGCCATGACCGCCCCGCTCTGGCTCACGGCCCCGGTAAAGGCGTAGCCGAGGTTCACGGGAGCGTCGGCCAGCGCGGAAAGCAGGGCCACCAGCTCGGCGCCGGACGCGGAATCGCCCTCGATGCCCGCGTAGCTCTGCTCGAAGCACAGCGAGCCGGTGAGCACGATGGGTTTGTCCTGGGCAAAGCTGGCCAGCAGGTAGCTTTTGAGAATCATCATGGCCTTGGTGTGGATGGGACCGCCCAGCTGGGCCTCGCGCTCAAGGTCGAGGATGCCGCCGTGGCCCACGCCCACGGTGCAGGCGATGCGGTGCGGCAGGCCGAATTCGTAGTCGCCGAACAGGGTCACGGAAAGGCCGTTGACCTGTCCCACGGCCTGACCGCCGGTTGAGACCTTGATGACCTCGCGGTCATAGTCGGCCATGAATTCCTCTTCGTAGAGGTTGGAGCGGAAGTCCCGGGCGCGGATGGCCTGTTCCAGCATGGCCGCGTCCACGGATTCGCGGCCGTTCATTTCTGCCAGCACCGAGGCCTCGATCATGCGCTCGCGCACCAGCGGAAAATACAGGGACAGGCGTTTCTGGTCTTCCACCAGCCGGGAGCCGAAATCCACCAGCCCGGCCAGCGCGCTGCGGTCAAAGGGCAGGCATTGCGATTCGCGGGCGATGCGGCCCACCACCGAAAGGTATTTGCGGATGTTGGCGGCGTTGCGCTCGGCCCAGGCCTGAAGATGGGCCTTGAGCTTGAAATACTTCGCAAAGCGGTCGTCGCTGTAGAGCAGGGCCTCGTAGTGCTCGTCCGTGCCGATGAGCAGCACGCGCAGCTCAAGGGGAATGGGCGCGGGTTCGATGGTGCGGGCGCGCACCTGATCCGGCTCCACCGGGTCTTCGATGCGGGCCTGTCCCGCACGCAGGGCGCGCAGCAGCCCTTCCCACGACGAGGGATTGGAGAGCAGGTCCTCCACGTTGAGCACCAGATAGCCGTGGTTGGCCTTGTGAATGGCTCCGGCCTTGATCAGGGTGTGGTCCGTGTACATGGCGCCCATTTCGGATTCGCGCTCGATGCTGCCCAACAGGTTGAACATGGTGGGGTGGTCTTCCATGACCACGGGCGCACCCGTGCATTTGGCATTGTCCACGAACAGGTTGACCTCGAAACGGGCCACGAAGCTTTCGCCCGAATGGTCCGTTGTGCCGAGGATGCTGGCCTCGCGGGGCAGGAACATGTCGTAGTTTTCCACCACCTCGTTTTCCAGGCGATCGAAATATTCCTTGAGCCCTTCCACCCCGGCGAATTTTTCGCGCACCGGGCCGTGGAATTCCCGGAGCACGGCCCGGGCGGTTTCCTTGTGCAGTTCCTCTTCGCTCTTGCGCAGGTCCTGCTCGTTCTTGTTGATGCGCCGCAGATCCGCGGACATATCGTCCAGCAGGCTTTCGCCCTTGCTCTTGAGCTGCTTCTTGGTGGCGGCCTTGAGTTTGTCGAAATCCTTGTCGCCCAGGGTTTCGCCGTCGATGATCGGGCTCAGGGTCAGGATGCCGTCCTCGTCGAAGCGGATGTGGAAATCCTTTTTGGCGGCCATTTCCTCCATTTTGGAAAAGACCTTTTCGCGCCGGGCGTTGTATTTGCGGATCAGGCGCTCGTGCTTGTTCTGGAAGGAGTCCTTTTCAAAGCGCAGGGGCAGCTCGGCCTTGAGCCGGGTAAAGGCGCGGGACTGCTCGTTGCGGAATTTGCGCCCCATGCCGGCGGGCATGGGCACGGCAAAGGGCCGGTCCCCGTCCTCGAAGCTGTGCAGGTAGACCCAGTCCGGCGGGGTTTGGGCCTTGGCCGCGCGCGGCTCCAGAAAGCCCTTCACGAAATGGGTGCGGCCCATGTTGGGCTCGCCCGCCACATACACGTTGTATTCGTTGCCCTTGAGGCGCAGCGCCATGGTCAGGGCCTGTATGGCGCGGGGCTGGAACGAGTCCATGCTGCTCCGCGTCGGAATGTCCGCACTGCTCTCGAACGGCACGCGTTCCGGGTTCAGGAATGCGCGCAACTTTCCGGGATCAAGTGATTTTTTCAATATAATACCGTCCATGTGTGACCGATGTGGTCCGTTTTTCTTCAATCCACTTCAACAACGGGAAATACCTGCTTTGGCCCGCATTGTCACTACGTGCGGGGCCGCGCATGCAAAAGCCCCCCGCGCGCAAACGGCTCGGGGGGCTGTCTGATCCGTCCATGAGGCGGGCTACAGTTTCTGTTCGTACTTGCAGCCGCGCTTGGGGCAGGCGATGTGTTCGCCCTTGGCCCGGGTGTTCTTGCGCACCAGCACGGGGTGGCCGCAGTCCGGGCAGGGGCCCTTGACCGGCCAGTCCCAGACCGCATAGTCGCATTTGGGATAGTTGGAGCAGGAATAGAATATCTTGCCCTTGCGCGAGGCCTTTTCCACCAGCATGCCGTCGCACCCTTCGTTGGGGCAGGAAACGCCCGTGGAATAGGGTTCGGTGTAGGTGCAGTCCGGGTAGTTGGCGCAGGCGATGAACCGCGAGCCGGTGCGGGCCTTTTTCAGGTGCAGTTCCCCGCCGCATTCCGGGCAGGTACCCACCACCTCGGGCGCAGCCTGTTCCACGACCTTGATGTTGCCGTCCTCGTCGCGCTCGAAGTTCTTGATGTTGCGGCAGTCCGGGTAGCCGGTGCAGCCGAGGAACTCGCCCCGGCGGCTCTGCTTGATGGCCATGGGCCGTCCGCATTTGTCGCAGTCGATGCCGATCTGTTCCGGCTCTTCGCGCTCCACGACCACGATGTTGCCTTTTTCGTCGCGCTTGAAATTCTTGATGTTGCGGCAGGACGGGAACCCGGTGCAGCCGAGGAATTCGCCGGTGCGGCCGAATTTGATGACCATGGGCTTGCCGCATTCGGAACAGGTCACGCCCGTGTCCTGCACGGTGGTGGCCATGTCCTTGCGCGCCTTGTCCAGCGTGGGATAGAAGTCCCCGGCAAATTCGTTGAGCAGTCCGCTCCATTCCTGATTGCCCTCGGCAACCTCGTCCAGCGAGTTTTCCATGGAGGCGGTGAAGCCCACGTCCATGAGGTCCGGGAAATGCGCGGAAAGCTGGTCGCTGACCGTGAAGCCCAGTTCCGTGGGCACGAACCGTTTTTCCTCGAGCCGCGTGTATTCGCGGTCGATGAGCGTGGAGATGATGGCCGCATAGGTGGACGGACGGCCGATGCCCATTTCTTCCAGCGTACGCACCAGCGAGGCTTCGGAATAGCGTGCCGGGGGCTGGGTGAATTTCTGTTCCTTTTTCAGTTCCTTGACCGCCAGCTTCTCGCCCACCGTGAGTTTGGGCAGGTCCGCGGTGTCGTCGTTGCCGTGCCTGTCCATGGCCGCAAGAAAGCCCGGGAAGAGCAGGCGTTCGCCCTTGGCGCGCCACATGGTCATGGCCGAAGAGACCGTGACCGTGGTGTCCCAGAATTTGGCCGCGGCCATCTGCGAGGCCACGAAACGCTGCCAGATGAGCTTGTAGAGCCGGTACTGCTCCGAGGGCAGGTGTTTCTTGATTTCCTCGGGCGTGATGCTCACGTCGACCGGGCGAATGGCTTCGTGCGCGTCCTGCGCGCTGCCCTTGGTGCGGAAATTCCGTGTCTTGGACGGGTAATGATCCTTGCCGAATTTTTCGAGGATCAATTCCTTGGCCGCTTCCTGCGCATCCTTGGCCACGCGCACCGAGTCGGTACGCATGTAGGTGATCAGTGCGGTGGTGCCGCGTTTTCCCAACTCCACGCCTTCGTACAGGCGCTGGGCCACGGTCATGGTCTTGCGCGCGGAATAGCCGAGGCGCTGGTTGGCCTCCTGCTGCATGGTGGAGGTGATGTAGGGCGGTCGGGGCTGGCGGGAACGCTGCTTTTCCTCCACAGCGTCCACCACGAAATCGGATTCGTTCAGGGCCTTTTCCAGGGCTTGGGCCTCGTCAGCCGAAGTGACGTGGTGCCCACCGGGCTTGACGCTCTTTTCCTTGTATTTCCAAAGATCCAGCCAGAACGGCGGCGGATTTTCCCCGGCCAGCTGTGCCTTGAAGGGCCAGTATTCCTTGGGATCGAATGCCCGGCGTTCCTTTTCGCGCTCCACGATGATCTTGAGCGCAACGGACTGCACGCGGCCTGCGGAAATGCCGCGTTTCACGTTTTTCCACAGGATCGGGGAAATTTTGTAGCCCACGAGGCGGTCCAGAATGCGGCGGGCCTGCTGGGAATCGAACAGGGACCGGTTCAGTTCCTGCGGATGCTCCAGCGCCTCTTTGACCGCGCGGGCCGTGATTTCGTTGAACTGGATGCGGCTGACGCTCTTGTTCTGCTTGCTGATGACCTCGGCCACGTGCCACGCAATGGCCTCACCCTCGCGGTCCGGGTCAGGTGCGAGAAAGACATGATCCGCCTTTTTGGCGGCCTGACGCAGTTTCTTGACCACGTCCTCCTTGCCCTGGATGATCTCGTAGTGCGGCTCGAAGCCGTTCTCCTCATCCACTCCCAGATCTCGGGTGGGAAGGTCGCGCACATGCCCCACCGAAGCTTCCACAAGGTAATCCTTGCCCAGAAACTTGCTGATGGTCTTCACCTTTGCCGGACTCTCAACGATGATCAAATCTTTTGCCATGGTCAGGACTCATAACCATCCGCAAGCACTCTGGCAAGCCCGGGATTTGCAATGCTGCCGGGAAGCTGTAGGTGTGGGTGGTGTTTTTTGCGGGGCAAAACAGGGTATTCGTTACGAAAAACGGATATTCGCGAGCCTTTTCCCGTGTGGTGCGAATATTGTCTCGCAGGGTGTCCCGGGTCAGTCTTGCGGTTGCAGCGGCGTGCCGCGTTGCAGGCGCACGCCCAGATGCCGGGCCACGGTGGCACCGAGGTCCGCAAAGGTTGAGCGTATCCCGGCGGAACCCGTGGGGCAGGCAGGGCCGAAGCCGAGCATGGGCACGTATTCGCGGGTGTGGTCCGTGCCGCGCCATGTGGGGTCGCAGCCGTGGTCCGCAGTGATGAAGGCCGCATCTTCCGGCCCGAGCGCGGCCTCCAGTTCGGGCAGGCGCGCGTCCAGAGCCTCCAGCGCGGCCGCATAGCCCGCCACGTTGCGGCGGTGGCCGTACACGGAATCGAAATCCACGAGGTTGGTGAACACGAGCGCTCTCTGTGGAGCCCCATGGGCCTGCGCAATGGTTTGGTCCATGAGCGTGGCCGTGTCCGGTCCCTTGAGCGCACGGGTGATGCCCCGGTGCGCGAAGATGTCCGCGATTTTGCCCACGGAGATCACCTCGCGTCCGGCCTGTTGCAGGATGTCCAGCAGGGTCGGTTCGGGCGGGGGCACGGCATAGTCGCGCCGGTTGGGCGTGCGCATGAACGCGCCGGGTTCGCCCGTGAACGGCCGCGCAATGACCCGGCCGATGTTGTACGGGTCCAGCAGTTCCCGGGCCAGTTCACAAAGATTGAGCAATCGCTCCAGCCCGAAATGCTCCTCGTGGGCCGCGATCTGGAACACGCTGTCCACGGACGTGTAGCAGATGGGTTTGCCTGTGCGCACATGCTCCGCGCCCAGCCGTTGCAGGATTTCCGTGCCGGATTCGGCGCAGTTGCCCAGTATGCCGGGCAGATTGCCGCGCCGGACCAGTTCGTTTACCAACGGTTGGGGAAAGCTCGGGTATTCGGGCGGAAAATAGCCCCAGTCAAAGAGTACCGGAACCCCGGCCAGCTCCCAGTGGCCGCTGGGCGTGTCCTTGCCGCGGCTCTGTTCGCGGGCCGCCGCATACAGGCCGCGCACGGATTCGGTTTCCAGCCCGGGGGGGATGCGCCCCGTGGCCAGTTCGGCTGCCTTGCCCAGCCCCAGCGATGCCATGAACGGCAGGGAGAGGGGGCCGTTGCGCAGACCGTCCTCGTTGGCCCGGCCCGCCGCGCATTCCTGCGCGATGTGGCCCAGTGTGTCCGCGCCCGCATCCCCGAATTTTTCCGCGTCCGGGGCCGCGCCGATGCCGAAGCTGTCGATGACCAGTATGAACGCCCTAGCCATCATTCTGCCCTGCGCGCCTTTCATGAACGGATTCGCCCGCAATGCGTTCGCGCACCACCGGGCCGGATTCGGCGGGCCTGTCATCGGTGACGGTCACGGCCGTGAGCACGGCCTGTGCGGCCTGTTCGGCCTGCGCCGAGTCTTGCGCATGGATCAGGCACAGGGGCGCGTCCGGTCCCACGGCATCGCCCACATGGGCAAAGCGGCTCAGGCCCACGGAATGATCGATCTCCTGATCCGGCCGGGTGCGTCCGCCACCCATGTTCACAAGGGCCAGCCCCACGTCCCGGTTGACCATGGAGGCCACGAATCCCGGCTGTTTCGGATATACGGGCAGGGTCACCGGAGCCACGGTCAGATGGTCGTGCCAGCGTTCCATGAAATCAGCGGGGCCGCCCAACCCGGCCACCATGCGGCCGAAAACCTCGGCGGCCCGGCCCGAGGAAAGGGCCTTGTCCACGCGCTTCCCGCCGTCGCGGGTATCCTGCGCGATCCTGGCCAGCACCAGCATTTCCGCGGTCAGGGCGCGGGTGACCTCGGCAAGGCGGGGCTCTGCGCGTTCGTTGGTCAGAAATTTCACGGCTTCCATCACTTCGAGGCTGTTGCCCACGCTGGAGCCGAGCACCTGATTCATGTCCGTGAGCAGGGCCACGGTGGGCACGCCCGCGCCCGTGGCAACATGGGCGATGGATTCGGCCAGTTCCCGGGCGTCCTCGAACTGTTCCATGAACGCGCCCGAGCCGAACTTCACGTCCATGACCAGCCCCTGCAATCCGGCGGCCAGCTTCTTGGACAGGATGGATGCGGTGATCAGGTCGATGGATTCCACGGTGGCGGTCACGTCGCGCACCGCGTAGAAGCGGCGGTCCGCCGGGGCAAGATCCGCGGTCTGGCCGATGACGGCGCAACCCACCTCGCGGGTCACGCGGGAAAAGGTGTCCAGGTCCGGGGCCGTGTCGTAGCCCGGGATGGAGTCGAATTTGTCGAGCGTGCCGCCCGTGTGGCCGAGGCCGCGCCCGGAGATCATGGGCACGTATGCCCCGCAGGCCGCAGCCAGCGGCGCGAGCAGCAGGCTGACTTTGTCGCCCACCCCGCCCGTGGAGTGCTTGTCCACCACGCCGGACGGCAGGCCCATGCGTTTCCAGTCCAGCACGGTGCCGGATTCCATCATGGCGCGGGTCAGGCAGATGCGTTCGTCCATGGTCATGCCCCGGAAGAACACGGCCATGCCGAAGGCCGCCACCTGTCCATCGGTCACGGTTTCATCGGTGATGCCCCGGACCATGGCCTTGATCTGGGCGCGGGAGAGCTCGTGGCCGTCCCGCTTGGCGCGGATGATTTCCTGCGGAAGGATATTCATGGCTGCTCCGTCAATAGTCGCATGCGCCCGGTTCCTGCTGTCCGCCTCCCAGCATGGAAAGCACATTGCCCAGCAAACTGCTGGCCCCGAACCGGAATGTTGCGGGCCGCGCCCAGTTCGGCCCCATGATGGCGTCGGCCAGATGCAGGTAGGAAGCCGCGTCCTGCACCGTGCTGATGCCGCCGGCGGGCTTGAACCCGAGGGTTCGCTCCGTGCCCGGCTGGGTGGCGGCGATGACCTGCAGCATGATGGCGGCGGCTTCCAGGGTGGCGCCCACGGCCACCTTGCCCGTGGAGGTCTTGATGAAATCCGCGCCCGAGGCGATGGCATCCAGCCCGGCGTTGCGGATCAGGTCCGGGTCGGCCAGTTCGCCGGTTTCCAGAATGACCTTGAGGGTCGCGCTGCCTGCGGCCCGGCGCACTTCACGCAGGAGCCGGACGGCCTGTGCGCGTTCGTCGCCCATGTAGGCCCGGTAGGGCAGCACCACGTCCACCTCGTTTGCGCCAGCGGCCACCTGCGCCGCTGCCTGGCGGACGGCCGCCTCGATGTTCGTGTCCCCGTGCGGGAAATTGCAGACCGTGGCCACGCGAATGGCGGAATCGCTGAGGCAGCGCCGTGCGCAGCCGATGAAGCGGTCATATACGCACACCGCGGCCACTGGGCCGAATTCGGTTTTGGCGCGGGCGCACAGGGTTTCGATGTCCGCGTCCGTGTCGTTGTCGTTCAGGCTGGTCAGGTCCATGCATGCCAGCGCGCGTCGGGCATGGTCCTCGGTGGGCCGCGCGTTGCGGGCCTCCGCCACCAGCTCCGGTATGATCGAGTTCATGAAGAGTCCTTTATTTCAGATATTCCGGCCCGAACGCTTCGGGCAGCAGTTGGTCCATGGTCATGGTCAAAAGCACGTCGGTTTCCGTGCAGGCATGGAAGAGCATGTCCGGGGCCGCGAATTCGCGCATGCGCTGGCGGCAGGCCCCGCACGGTGTGCAGGGCTCATTGCCCGGCCCTGTCACCACCATCTCCGCGATGCTCGATTCGCCGTCCAGCACCATGGCGCAGATGGCGGCCTGTTCCGCGCAAGTGCCCACGGGATAGGCGATGTTTTCCACGTTGCATCCGGCATAGGTCTTGCCCGTGCTCGTGCGCAGGGCCGCGCCCACGGGATGGCCGGAATAGGGGGCATGGGCGTTGTTTCGCGCGCGGGTGGCCATGCGCATGAGTTCGCTGATGTCCGCCATGAGCCGTGCTCCTTGCCTTGGTTTGCCGATGATTTTTTTCGTCCCGGCCGTGTGTCCGGCCCTGACCGGAAACCTTCCGCATGTGTACCTGCTGACCGGCGATCATGGCAACCGATTATCCCCCTCGGGTGTTTGCCCGGCGCGGCTGGCGGAACTGCCTGCCCGCAGACCCGGATTGCAATAATTTGCATACATCCGCTTCGCGCGGTTGACCCTGCGCCGAATATGCAGGACAACGCGCACAGGAGGTCGCACATGAAAGTCATATCCGCCTGCACCCAGAACTGTCCGGACGGCTGTTCCTGCATCGTGGACACGGAGAAACGAACCGTGTCCGGCAATGCGGAGCATCCCTATACGCGCGGCGTGGTCTGCGGCAAGGTCGCCCGTTTTTTCCGGCGTCTGGACGCGCCGGAGCGCATTACCGAACCCCTGTTGCGCGATGGGGATTCGTTCGTTCCCGTGGATTGGGACACGGCGCTGGACCTCTGTGCGCAAGAGATCAACACCCTGCGCCACGAACCGCAGCGCATGGCGCGGCTGGGCGGACATGCCAGCCGGGGTGTTTTCGCCCATGCGGGCACGGCCTTTTTCTCCGCGCTGGGCGCGTCGGCCCTGCGCGGTTCCATCTGCGACGATGCCGGCATCGAGGCCATGATCCGCTGTTGCGGCTCCCTGACCACCAACGACCCCGAGGACCTGCTCAACGCCCGCCGCATCGTCAACTGGGGGCGCGACCTGAAGAACAGCTTCATGCACATGGGCATGACCGTGCGCGAGGCGCGCAAGCGCGGTGCACGGGTGCTGACCATCGACGTGGTCGACAGCTCGGCGGATTCGGACGAACACATCCTCATCAAACCGGGTACGGACCGCTTTCTGGCCGCAGCCGTGATCAAGCTTTATGTGGAATCCGGGCTGCTGGAACAGGGCGTGGTCAACCGCACCTCCAACTGGGCCGTGTTTCGCGGGCTGGCCGAGTCGTGGTCGCTGGACGAACTGTGCGCGGCCTGCGGCGTGGACGTGGCGGACGTGGAAATGCTTTTTGACTGGTATGAGCGGCCCGGGGCAGTGGCCTCGCTGGTGGGCTGGGGGCTGCAGCGCTATTTGTTCGGCGGCCAGAACGTGCAGTTCATCGCCTCGCTGGGCATGTTGGCCGGACAGATGGGCCGCAAGGGCGGCGGCGTGTACGTGAGTTTCTCCTCGGGGCGCAACCTTGTGCCGTGGCAGGCGGAAACCGACCTGTCCGCACCGGAGGATTTCCGCACCCTGCTGGCACCGGATCTTTCCCGTGAACTGCGCGAGGCCGAGCCGCCCCTTGATTTCATCTGGGTGGACGGACTGAATCCGGTGACCCAGATTCCGGATTCAGCGGGCATTGCCGAAGCCCTGAAGCGCTGTCCGTTCACGGTTGTGGTGGAAGGTTTCATGAACGATACGGCCCTGTGCGCAGACCTGATACTGCCGCCGGCCTACATGTTCGAGCGCGATGAAATCGTGGGGGCCAGCACGCACAACTTCGTCAATTTTTCACGCAAGGTGGTGGATGCGCCGGGCCAGTGCCGGGACATCTATGACATGCTGGCCGATCTGGGCGAGCGTCTGGAGCATCCGGTGCGTTTCCCCAGCCGCAGCCAGTGCATCACTTCCAGCCTCGAAGACTCCGGGGTCAGCCCCGAGGAATTGAGCAGCCGGGGATTTTCCCGGTCGCATTGGCCGCTGGTGGCCTATGAGGGCATGCGTTTCGACCACCCGGACCGCAAATTCCGTTTTCCCGAAACATTGGACCGCGATCCCGAGCCGAGTCCCGATTATCCGCTCCATCTGCTGACCCTTGTGCGGGGCGGGTATACCCAGTCCCAGATACCCGAGGACGAACAGAAAGGCCTGCCCGCGGTCACGGTTTCGCCGCAGTGCCCGGCGCTGGAGGCGTTGGACCTTTCGGCGCCCGTGTTCGCGGTTTCAGCGGCAGGCGCCGTGCCTGTGGCGGTGGAGACGGATGACACCCTGCGGCCGGACGTGGTAGTTTTTCCCCGTGGCGGATGGATGAAACATGGCCAAAGTTCCAATCCGATCATCGAGCCCAGGATTACGGACATGGGGGAAACGGCGGCCTACTACAGCCAGTATATTCGGCTGGAAAACAGAACGTGATACGTTTGAGGAGAATGCCATGAAAAAATATGTGATTCTTGCCTGTACCCTGTTTCTGCTGTTCGGCGCGACCGCGTGTTCCGACGAGCACGCAGCGGAAAAGGCCGGCAAAAAGATCGACCAGACCGTGCAGCAGGCCAAGGACGGCGGCAAGAGCGCCTTGGACAAGTTCAACGAGGACGCCAACGAGTCTTTCAAGAACGTGAAGGAAAAGGTCAATGAAGCCGCCGACGACGTGGGCGAAGGCCTCAAGGAAGCCAAGGATGTGGTGGTGGACAAGGTCAAGGACATGAGCAAGTAGCCGACCTGTTCACGCGAATATATTGTGGGATTGCAACCGCCCGTGGCTTTGGCTGCGGGCGGTTTTTTTCGGGAAAGGGGCGTTTGGGCGGCCCTAGAGTTCCGACTCCACGCCCAGCGACTTGATGACCACGCGGCCCGTGTCCAGGTGCAGGTACATGCTGCGCGGTATGCTGCCGCCCACGGATTCGGCCGCAAGTTTGATGTTGTTGCGTTCCAGCAACCTGCGCAGGGCCATGTAGTTGTTTTCCCCGGTGCGGAATATGTTGTCGCTGCGCATGTTGGCACCGCCCGCGGCCTTGAAGACCATGCGGTCCAGCGCCGCCCCTTTTTGCATCAGCTTGCGCACCATGAGCGGTACGCCCGTGGTCACGAACATGTATGGATTCTGCCGTGCCTTTTCACGCGCGGCCGAGGCCCGGGCCAGCAGGCAGTGGATCAGTCCGCCCGCGCGGGTCACGGGATCGTAGACCGTTACCCCGAGGCATGACCCCAGCGAATACGTGGCCAGCACGGCCTTGGGGTCCGTGGCGATTTTCATGTCCGATATGTTGACGACGACAGGGTTCATCCGCGCTCCGGTTCAATGCAGGAAACAACATGGGATCATAAACGAAATCATTGCGCAGGGCCATGCCATTATACACGATGCCCGGCCAACAGAAAGCCTTGTGCCATGGGCAAAAGTGAATCATACTCGCGTGCATGAACATCTGGACCGAACCCTTTGCCGTGTTGGCGGACATTCATGGCAATGCCGCGGCCCTGAAAGCGGTCATGGACGACATGCGTTCCCGCGGGATAGAGCGCGCCGTGAACCTCGGCGATTCCTTTTACGGGCCGCTGGACCCGGGCAAAACCGCGCGTCTGCTGGAGCGGCTCGGTGCGGTCACGGTGCTTGGCAACCAGGACCGCTTGGTGCTGGAACCGCCCGATTCCGGGAACGCCAACCCCACCCTGCGGCACGTCATGGAGAACCTGCTGCCTTCCGACCTTGAACGGCTTTCGCAGGTGCCGCCCGTGGTCGAGCTGGCCGGAGGGGATATCCTGTGTTGCCACGGCACCCCGGAAGACGACACGGTCTACCTGACCGAAAACACGGAATCCGGACGGCCCCGGCCGCGCTCCTGCGCCGAAATGGAAGACCGCATCGGCGCCCGGGCGCCCTCGCTGGTCCTGTGCGGGCATTCGCACCTGTTCCGGGTCATCCGCTGCAACACGATGACCGTGGTCAATCCGGGCAGCGTGGGCCTTCCCGCCTACGCCGACGACGACCCGCCCCATGCCATGAGCTCCGGGTCTCCCCATGCCCGCTATGCCATAATCTCCCGCGAGCGTGACGCATGGTCCATCACCGGCCCCCTTGTAGAATACGACTGGGATGGAGCGGCGGCAATGGCTCTGGAACACGGCCGTGCCGACTGGGCCGGGTGGCTGCAAAGCGGCGTGGCAGAGTGATTTCCACATCTTTCATAATTGTTTCTGGACTTTTTTTAGATTTTTCTGGAAAATACGCGGCGTGTGGAGCCTTTGCCGGGCGGGCTTTTGGGCTTCGGCATATTTTTCAATGAGGGCACGATCCGAATCTATGCAAAGCAGCAGAGCACGGAAAAGTAGCGCACCCATAGTTGTGGTCACGGCGATGTTGATTGCCGTGTGTTGCCTTGCGTCTCCGGCGCAGGCCGCCTCGGCCAGTGCTCTTTTCAACAAGGCGCACAAGGATTTCCACGCCCTCAGCAAGAGCCGATCCAAGGCCCGCTATCGCTCCAACTGGGTTCGGGTCGAGCGTGAGTTTTCCGCTGTGCACCGCAAGGACCCGAACGGCAAGTTCGCGCCCAAGGCCCTGTATTATCTCGGCAGGACCAACGAAGAACTGGGTGTGCATAGCGGTCTCAAATCCGATTTTCGCAAGGCTGTGGATTACTACTCCCGTTGCGTGAGCCGCTTCCCGCGTCACGGCTGGACCGACGACTGCCTGTACCGCCGGGCGGAGATCCGTTACCAGCGCCTCAACGAGTGGACCAACGCCCGCCGCGACCTTGCCACCATCATCGTCAAGTATCCGCATGCGGACATGGCGCCCAAGGCCCGGCAACTGTTGAACAAGCTGGGCAAGGGCGAAAGGTTCATTGCCGCGCTGGGCGGCAAGCCCGCCAGCAAGTCGGTCCACACTCCAAAATCCAAGTCGCCGCCAATGGTGGCGAAAAAGACGTCGACCAAACCCGCTGGCAAGGCAATTCCCCGCAAGGAGACCGTGGTCAGGCCTTCGTCCACCGGCCACACCGACCCGCCCAACACCGCGCACCTGGACGCCGTGCGCTATACCAGCAGCGACGAGTACACGCGCGTTGTCCTTGAAATGGACGACCAGACCACCTTCCGCTACAAGCTGCTTGCTCCCGCACCCAAATACAACAGGCCGCACAGGCTCTATATCGACCTGACCCATACCCATCTCGGCAACGGCGTCAAACGCAAGACCGGCGTGGCCGACGGCATTCTCAAGCAGATACGCACCGGTCAGAAGGACAAGAAAACCACCCGCGTGGTTCTGGATTTCCAGACCCTGCAGGATTACAAGGTCTTTCCGCTGAACAACCCGTTCCGCATCGTGGTGGACGTGTACGCCCCGGACAAAAAGACCCGGGCGCGGGCCGCAGCCACGGAAAGGCGCAGGAAAGCCGCGGCCGCGGGCAATTTCAAGCCGTCCTACAAGAGCAAGAGGATGGCCGGGGACCTTGTGGAGCAACTGGGCCTGACCATCCATACCATCATGCTCGACGCCGGGCACGGGGGCAAGGACCCCGGGGCACGGGCCTATGGTCTCAAGGAAAAGGACGTGAACCTGCGTTTTGTCAAGATTCTGGGCAAAATGCTGCAGGAAAAGGGCTTCAAGGTCCTGTATACCCGCACCAAGGACAATTTCCTTGCCCTGGAGGAGCGCACCGCGCAGGCCAACGTGAAAAAGGCGGACATGTTCATTTCCGTGCATTGCAACGCTCACCGCAGCAAGAAGATTCACGGGCTGGAAACCTATACCCTGAACCTTGCCAAGACCCAGGCCGCCGTGCGGGTGGCCGCGCGTGAAAATGCGGTCGACCTCAGGAGCATCGGCGATCTGCAGTTCATTCTCGCGGACCTGGCCGTGAATTCCAAGATGAAGGAAAGCAGGGATTTGGCCAAGGGCGTGCAGGACCAGACCCTGCGCGAAGTGCGCCGCAAATGGGCGCTCAAGGACATGGGCGTGCGTCAGGCGCCGTTCTACGTGCTCATGGGCGCAACCATGCCGTCCGTTCTGGTAGAGTTGGGCTACCTGACCAACTACACGGAAAACAAGCGTCTGCGGAGTGAAACCTACCTCAAGTATCTGGCGCGCGGCATCGTGCGCGGGGTGTTGGCCTACAAGCGTCAGATCGAACGCTACGCCATGCGCTAGCGCACCGCTTGACAGCGGAATTTCTCCCTCCCTATATTCTTTTCATGGAACTCGGAATGCTGCTGATTGCCGAAGACCGCATCAACGCGGCCGTGCGCAAGGGTGAATTCGACAACCTCAAGGGCGCGGGCAAACCCCTGCCCCCGGATGAGGCCGCGACCCTGCCGCCGGAGCTGCGCATGGCCTACCGTATTCTCAAGAGCAACGGGTTCATAAACGATAATCCGGAGGACGCGCCGGAGATCGTGTCGGAAGGATTGCGGGAAAAGCTGCCGGAAAACGGCCACGAACTGTTGCGCGACGCGCCCGAGGTACAGGGAGCGTATGGTCGGATGCACCGCCTGAATGCGCTTTCCCGGCTTTCCGGGAAGGAGGTGCTGACGGATGAGGATTCGCCCTATTATGCGCGGATAGTGGAGCGGCTTTCCGGGCTGTAGGATTCGGATTGATCCGGCCGGCCGCCTAATCCAGCCCCCGGAAGGACCCGCCCTTGAGCAGCACCCTGCGCAGCACGGCCTCAAGTTCCTCCTTGTTCACGGGCTTTGACACATAGTCGTCCATGCCGCCCTTCAGGAATTGTTCCTTGTCTCCCTTCATGGCGTGCGCCGTGAGCGCGATGACCGGTTTCGCGGCCATTGCCGGATCGTCGGACGCGCGGATTTCGGCCACGGCCTGCATGCCGTCCATCTGCGGCATCTGGATGTCCATAAGCACGCAATCGAAGTGCTGCTCGCTGAGTTTGTTCAAGGCCTCGAGGCCGTTTTGTGCCCAGACCACGGAGTGGCCCATCTTTTCCAGCAGGCGCTGGGCAGTGATGCGATTGACGCGGTCGTCTTCGGCCAGCAGCAGGGAGAGCTTGGGCAGTTCGGCGGTATTTTCGGGAGTTTCGTCCTCAAGTGAATCGTCCAGCCCTGTCTTCACGTATATGGAGAGGCTGAAGGTGGAGCCCATGCCCACGGTGCTCTTGACCCGTACCTGCCCGCCCATGAGTTCCACAAAGCGGCGCACGATGCCAAGGCCGAGGCCCGTGCCCGGATACTTGCGTGAATAGGAGCCGTCCACCTGTTCAAAGGCCCGGAAAATCAGGTCCAGCTTCTGTTCCGGAATGCCGATGCCGGTATCGGAAACAGAAATGAACAGGCTGCAGTTCCCGGGCTTGTCCTGTTGTCCCAGCGTGTCCGCCTCGATGACGATTTCGCCTTCATTGGTGAATTTGATGGCATTGCCCACCAGATTGAAGAGAATCTGGCGGATGCGCCCCGCGTCGCCGATGAGGTTGTCGTGCGCTTCCGGGTCGACATCCCAGCGGAAGTCGATGCCCTTTTCCTGTGCCTGCACGCTGAATATGGCGTGAATGGATTTGATCAGCTCGCGCAGGGAAAAAGGCTCTTCCTGCAGTTCGATCTTGCCGGCCTCGATTTTTGAAAAGTCCAGCACGTCGTTGATGACACGCAGCAGGTTCTGGCCCGAGGTCATGGCCGTATGCAGGTAGTCGGCCTGTTCCGGGTCCAGCTTGGTGGCGTCCATGAGCTGCAGCATGCCGAAAACGCCGTTGAGCGGGGTGCGGATCTCGTGGCTGACATTGGCCAGGAATTCCCCCTTGGCCTTGCTGGCCGCCTCGGCCGCATCCTTGGCCCGCACCAGTGCCGCTTCGGCCTGCTGGCGCTGCACGGCCAGAGCAAAGAGGTCGGCCAGCGCCGTGACCACGCGCAGGTCCTCATCCGTATAGTCGCGACCCGGATTGGCCAGCGCAATCTGGCCCACCAGCTTTTCCTCGAACATGGCGGGAGCCGAGATGAACTGTTCAAGGGGCACATGCCCCGAGGGCAGGCCGCTGGCCTGTTCGTGATTGGCCGGATCGTTGGTGAAAAAGGCCTTGTGCTCGTTGAGGGCCACGCCCAGCAGGGAGTCGTACTTGCCTCCGTGCCACGGCATCCGTACATGGGCAACGTCCATGCGGCATTGCCCGTCCTCCATCATTTCCGTGAAGGTATGCGGCACGTTTTCCCGGCTGGCCTCGTCAACGGAGGAGACCAATCCGTGGGCACTGCCCGTGATCATCATGGCGTGCTGCCGGACAACGGCCGCAAGGCTTTCCGTGCTGGAGTCCGGTGCGGTCAGTTCGCGGGCTATTTCGGCCTGGGCGAGGTTGACCATGGATTCGCGCATGGCCCGCTGTTCCGCAATGTTGCGGTCGGAAATGTCGCGGGCCAGGGCGTGAATGACGTCGCGCCCCTCAAACGTGATGCGGGAGAGCTGCACTTCCACGGGGACTTCGGTGCCGTCCTTGCGCATGAGCATGGTGTCCAGCTTGCGCGGCGTGTCCGCCCACAGGGTCTTGGGTGCGTTGATCGGCGTCTGCGGATCGATGTCCCAGACGGTCTTGTCCATCAGCTCCTCTTTGGTGTAGCCGAGGATTTCGCACGCCTTGCGGTTGACCAGCAGATAGTGTCCGGAAAAATCGTGGATGAACATGGCGTCTTCGGCCTGTTCGTTCAGGGCCCGGAAACGAGCCTCGCTTTCCGCAAGCATCTCTTCCGCATCCATGATTCGGGTCACGTCACAGAAAAAGCCCACGTAAATGCCCTGGCGGAAATTTACGGCCTGCATCTCGGCATGCAGCATGGTGCCGTCATTTCGCAACAGGCGCAGGCGTTTGCAGAATTGTCGGCCTTTGACCAGATTTTCGAACACCTCCATGAAATCCGCGCGCTCTTCCAGTACGAACAGGTCCACCACGGACATGGTGGCCAGCACGTCTTTCGAATGCCCGGTCATGCGGCACAGTTCCGGGTTGGCCGAGTGCACGTTGCCGAGGTTGTCCATGATCACGATGCCGATGGTCGCGTTTTCGAGGATGGTGGAGAGCTGCTCCCTGCAATAGGCTTTTTGTCTGCGGGTTACGGCGCGTGAGCGCAACAGGTGCAGAATGAGCATGCCGCCAATGACGATGAACGTGAACAGGGCCACGGCCTGAAGCGGCGAACTCTCTGCCTCGGGCCTTGGCGGCGGCAGGTTCAGGATCGTGCTGTTTTTGGGCAGGGAGTTTTGTGCAATGCCGTATTGCACGATCTGATTGTAGTCGAAGATGAAGGTATTGGCATCCTCGCCCGCAACCACGGGGATGGTATCCGCAGGGGTTCCGGCGAGGATCGCCCGTGCCGTTGTGCCCGCGAGTTTGGCCTGATTGAAATGGTCCACGACCTTGCCGCCGAACAGGCCGCTGCCGATGCCGTGTTTCCACAGGTGCAGGATGGGACAATGGCTGGATTCGCGGAGCAGGGACAGGATTTCCGAAAACGTCAGGGCGTTCCCGTCCCTGTCGCGGTAGGCGGAGAGCAGCAGTATCAGGGAATTCTGCGGAAGCGCACGGAGTCCTGCGGCCATTTCCGCATAGGTGATGCGGGCCAGATTGAGGCGTTCGAAGCGGAGCCAGGGAAACAGCCGCGTTGCAGGCAGTATGTTCCTGAAGTCCGCCTTGCCGCTCGGTGTGCCGTCGTAGATGACGGCAATGGTCCGTGCTTCGGGAAAAAGCTGGCGGGCCATGGCAATGGTGGCGCGTTCAGATGTTTTTTCGAGTATGCCTGTGGCGTTGCCCAGGCGGCGTGCCTTTTCTGCCAGGGCCGGATCGTTGACGCCCAGAAATACGATGGGAATGTCGGCGAACAGGGAATTTCGGTGTGCAAGGGCAAAGCTCAGGGCATTGTCGTCCGTGGTCACAAGCACGTCGGGCTTGCCGAGTTTGGCCATCTTGTATTCGAGAGAGGAACGTATGGCTTCATGCCGGGTGGCGTCGTAGAGGCGCTTGCTGTCCATGCTTTCCACGACGAGCCGGATGTTCGAGCCCTTCATGCTTGCCTTGAGCCCTTTCATCTGATCCGGAAACGTAGGGAAGACCGGGCTGTAGGAAACAAGTACCATGATCATCGGCCGCGAGGCCGAGGTTTGAGCTTTCGAGGCTGCGGCCGGTTGGACCGCAAACAACAGAAAGATTGCCAGAAGCAACTGGCGGACCATGGTACTTCGAATACTCATCTGAAAACCATACCCGTGTAACGGCCGCGCAACAATTATATCTGCACGCGGCTCCCGGGTCATGGCCTGAGCTGCGAGAGCAGCATGCCGGCAAGCATGAGCGCGCATCCGATCAGGGCGCGCATTCCGAGTGTCTCATCCAGCATCATCCACCCCCCCAGCGCGGCAAATACGGATTCGAGGCTGAGGATCACGGCCGCGTGGCTCGGGTTGGCGTCGCGCTGGGCCACCACCTGCAGGGTATAGGCCACGCCCACGGACATGATGCCGCCGTAGAGAATGGGTATGCCCGCGTCGAGAATGGACGCAAGGGCGATGTCTTCCGTGAATATGGCCACGCCGAGGCTCAGTGCCGCGCAGACCGCGAACTGGACGCTGGAGAGCCTGACCGCGTCCACCGCATTCATGCCCGGGGAGAGCCAGCCGATGATCAGCACGTGCCCGGCCCAGAACAGGGCGCTGCCCAGCACCAGCATGTCGCCGAAGGCGATGGTCAGGTCGCCGGTCACGGAGAGCAGGTACATGCCCGCGACCGCAAGGGCCGCTCCCGACCATGTGCCGATTCCGGTGCGTTGGCGAACGGCAAGGCCCATGATGGGCACCAGCACCACGTACAGCCCGGTGATGAAGCCGGCCTTGCCTGCCGTGGAAGGCTCCACGCCCCACGAATCCAGCAGGGGCGCGGCCAATCCGAGCTGCTGCAGGGTGGAACCGCCGAACAGGGCCAGCCCCAGCAGCAGGCCGCCCCAGAGCAGTCGGCTTGCGGGTGTCGCGGCAGACCGGAGTTCGCCTTTGTTCATAAATCGTATCAGAGGCAGCAATGCCAGCGCGCCCAGGGCGAAGCGCACGCCGTTGAAGGTCAGGGGGCCCACATGATCCATGCCCACGCGCTGGGCCACAAAGGCCAGCCCCCAGATGGCGGCGGTGAGGAAAAGCAGGATGTCGGCCCGTACCGTGCGTACGTTCATGTCGGTCCTTTTTGCCTGGGAATTCGGGAAAAAGCATGACTGCGGACCGATTTCGGCCGGCCATGTGCACTCCAACCACCGAAAATTGTCCATTTTACATGAAATTTCAACAAAATTCTGCAGCCGTGCACGCGTTGGCGGTAATCGTTGCCTAACCGGGCCGGCCTGCGTATTATGGCGGCCACTCAAGTACAAGGAGCGCGCCATGAAGTACATCATGTTCGAAGATTTCGCAGGACAGCCTGTGCCCGTGATTTTCCCCAATCGCATCGACCACATGGACATGCGCGAACAGATGCCCTATGCCACGGTGCTCGGAGCCGGGTATGTGCAGTTGCGTGACGGAGTGGTTTCCTGCCACGGGGGTTCCAAGGCCATGGGCAAGGAGGCCCGGACCGTGGACGCGGATATCATCCGGGAGAAATTTGAAAACCCGGACCATTGATCGGTGAACGTGTTTTCGTTCTCCGCTGCCGCTGTGCGGTAACGACATGTCAGAGCAAAAGGAAAGGCCGAAGCGATAGCATCGCTCCGGCCTTTTTTATCGTCTTCTGAAAGCGGCTAGTCGTAACGGACAGCGCTGAACTTCATCAGCGATTCCCAGTCGTGGATGGCTTCCACGTACCGGATGGTGCCGGTCTTGCCGCGCATGACCAGCGAGGAGGTCTCGGCGCCGTGGCCCGTGTACTTGACGCCCTTGAGGAAGGTGCCGCCGGAAATGCCGGTGGCCGCGAAGAACAGGTCGTCCGAATCCACGAGATCGCCCACGGTGTACACCCGGCGAATGTCCATGCCCGCCTCGGCCAGCATGTTCTTCTCGTCCTGACGCTGGGGATCCAGCTTGCAGAACATCTCGCCGCCCATGATGCGGATTGCGATGGCCGAGAGCACGCCTTCGGGGGTGCCGCCGGTGCCCATCATCACGTCCACTTCGCTGCGCGGATCAATGGCCATGAGCGAGCCGGTGATGTCACCATCCGTGTGCAGCTGGATGCGTGCGCCCACCTCGCGGATTTCGCTGATGAGTTTTTTGTGGCGCGGCTTGTCCAGCACGAAGACCACCAGGTCGTCCACATCCTTTTCCAGAGCCTTGGCAATGTACTTGAGGTTGTGCTGCACCGGGGCTTCGATGTCCACCACGTTCTTGGCGGCCGAGGGCACCACCAGTTTCTGCATGTAGAAGCTGGGGCCCGGGTCGAACATGGTGCCCTTGGGTGAAACACCCACAACGGAAATGGCGTTGGGGCGGCCGTATGCCAGCAGATTGGTGCCTTCCAGCGGGTCCACGGCAATATCCACGGCCGGACCGCCGTCGGCGCGGCCCAGTTTTTCGCCGTTGTAGAGCATGGGGGCGTCGTCTTTTTCGCCTTCGCCGATCATGACCGTGCCGTCGATATCCAGCGAGTTGAAGCACAGGCGCATGGCGTCGACGGCCGCGCGGTCCGCTTCATTCTTGTCGCCCCTTCCCAGCCAGCGGGCGCAGGCAAGCGCCGCGGATTCGGTTACGCGGACAAGGTCGAGGGCAAGGTTCTTCTGCGGGACTTCCATGAGTCAAACTCCTAGTATTTTTCCCTGATGAGCCGGGCAAAGTTCTCCGGTGTGAAGCCGTACTTTTCGGAGAGCTGGTTGCCGGGCGCGGATTGACCGAAATGGTCCAGACCGAGGACAACGCCGTCGCAACCCACATATTTGTGCCACAGCTCGGTTCTTCCGGCTTCGGCTGCGGCACGGGCGGTGACCTCGGGCGGCAATATTTCCTTCTTATATGATTCAGGCTGGTCGTCAAACAGTTTGAAACTGCAGATGTTGACCACGCGCACCTTGCGCTTGAACAGCTTGGCGGTTTCCAGCGCCAGCGAGACTTCGGAGCCCGAGGCCGCGATGATCAGGTCCGGGGTTCCTTCGCAGTCCTTGATCACGTAGCCGCCCTTGCGCGCGCCGTCGGTCACGGCCGGGTATTCGGCCGGGTCCAGAACCGGCAGTCCCTGACGGGTCAGGAACACGCAGGAAGGGTGCTTGTCCTGCTTGAAGGCGATGTCGAGGCACACGGCGGTTTCCGTGGCGTCGGCCGGGCGCAGGTCGATGACGTCCGGGATCAGGCGCAGGCTGCTCACGTGTTCGATGGGCTGGTGCGTGGGACCGTCCTCGCCCACCCAGAACGAATCGTGGGTGAAGATGTACAAGGAGGGCAGCTCCTGCAGGGCGGACATGCGGATGGCGTTGCGGCAGTAGTCCGCAAAGGTCAGGAACGTGGCGCCGAAGGGAATGACGCCGCCGTGCAGGGCCATGCCGTTCATGATGGCGGCCATGGGGAATTCGCGCACGCCGTAGGCCAGGTTGCGCGCCCCGTATCCGTCGATGCCGAAGTTGCCCACGGTTTCACGGAATTTGGTGGTCTGGTTGGAGGGATCGAGGTCTGCGGAACCGCCCAGCAGGTTGGGCAGCTGGTCCGTGACCTGATTCAGGCATGCGCCCCACGCCTTGCGGGTGGCCATGGTCTCGCCGGGCGTGAATTCGGGCCATTCGATGTCCAGCGCCGAGCGCTTGGTGGTGATCTTGTTCCACAGCGCGGCAAAGTCCTTGTCCGAGGCCAGCTTGGATTCAAGGTTCTTTTTCCAGTCGGCAACCGTGGCGCGCATGGAATCGTAGCGGCTGCGGAAATGGTCCACCACGTCGCCGGGAACGTGGAAGTCCTCGGCGGGCAGGCCCAGCTTTTTCTTGGAGGCCGCGATTTCGTCGGCCTTGAGGGGCGCGCCGTGGGTGTTGTGGTCGCCTTCCATGTTGGCGGTGCCCTTGGCCATGACCGTGTTGCAGACGATCAGGGTGGGCTTGGAGCCTTCGAGCTTGGCATCCTGCACGGCCTTGCGAATCTGGCCGTGGTCGTGGCCGTCGATGTCCAGCACCTGCCAGCACATGCCTTCAAAGACCTTGCGGATGTCGGCGCAGTCCACGCGGTTGGTGGGACCGGCCAGCTGAATCTTGTTGGAGTCGTAGAAGACCACCAGCTTGCCCAGTCCCCAGAGACCGGCCAGCGAGGCCGCGCCCAGGGCGATGGGTTCCTGCAGGTCGCCGTCCGAGCTGAGCACGTAGGTGAAGTGGTCCATGACGTCCGCGCCCAGCTTCTGGCGCAGGAACGCCTCGGCCACGGCAAAGCCCACGGACATGCCGAAGCCCTGTCCCAGCGGGCCGGTGGTGGCTTCCACGCCCGGAGTCAGGTGCACTTCCGGATGGCCCGGAGTCAGGCTGCCCATCTGGCGGAATTCCTTGAGCGCGTCCATGCCCACGAACCCGGTCAGGTGCAGCAGGCTGTAGAGCAGCATGGATTCGTGACCAGCGGAAAGGATGAAGCGGTCGCGGTTGAACCACTGGGCGTCATCCGGGTCGAAATTCAGGAAATCCGAGTACAGAAGCGTTGCGAAGTCTGCGGAGGACATGGCCCCGCCGGGGTGTCCGGAGTTGGCCTTGGCCACCCCGTCCATGATCAGCCCCTTGACCACGGCAACGGTCTTCTGGTCCATCCGGCTATCATCCTTCATGATTAACTATCCCCTTTGCGAATGTCATTTGCTGACGGTTTCGATGAGGTCGATGCGGCGCTTGTGGCGGTCGCCCTCGAACTCGGTTTCAAGATAGGCCTTCACAATGCCCTCGGCCGTTCCGATGCCGATGACGCGTTCTCCCAGACAGAGCACGTTGGCGTCGTTGTGCGCCCGGCACATGCGGGCCATGAATTCGTTGGTGCACACGGCGGCGCGCACACCGGAAAAGCGGTTGGCGGCCATGGACATGCCCAGCCCGGTGCCGCAGATCAGGATGCCCTGTCCCTCGCCGTCCAGAACCCGTTTGGCCACCTTGGCCGCGAATTCGGGATAATCGCAGCTTTCGGCGCGATCCGGTCCCTGATCCAGCACGGTGTAGCCCCAGGATTCAAGGAGGGCCACCAGATGTTTCTTGAGGTTGAAGCCGCCGTGGTCCGAACCGATGATGATGGTCTTGGCCATGTCTGCAATCCTTGCCGTTTCCGGCTATTCGGCGCCCTTGCGGGCTGCCTTGCGTTCCTTGTCGCCCTGCTCGAGCTCCTCCTGGAGGGTGTTGATCTCCTCCTTGAGAAATTTGATCTGCCCGAGGGTGCGTTCCTTTTCCTCTTTGCGGCCGCGCGGCGCTTCCGCGATGCGACCGAGATGCACATATTCCTCTTCGAGCTGCTTTTCAAGCCGCCCGATTTCGAACCTGCGCAACGAGGTCTTGCCCATCCATCGGATTTCGTCAAGCCAGACCTTGAGTCCGAAGATCAGATTGTCGAGTATCCCGTCGGGATGATAGCCGCTCATGAGCCTTCCTCCGTGGTCTTGTGCGTGATCACCCGCCGCGCGTCCAGACGAAAGAGTTCCGTGCCTTCAGGCAGGGGCAGGTCCAGCTTCTGTTCGGGCCATGCGCCCTGTTTGAGCTCGCGGTTCTTGACGCGCAGCACGCCTTTTTCGCCGCTCTCCAGAGCCAGTGAAAGCATGCGAGGCAGGGGTGCTTTCGCGGTCCGGTCGTCGGGATAACGGGAAAAGTCGATGCTCCAGCCCCGTGTAGCATGATTTTTGATCGGGGTCGCCCCCTCCATGCGCACCGGGCGCGCCCAGCCGTCCAGCTTGAGGCGGGTCACCGGCCCCTGGCTGAAAGAGTATTCAAAGCCCGTGGCGGTGCGGACGGCCTCGACCGGAGGATAGGGCAGCAGTTCGGAAAACGAGCCGCCCAGCACAAGGGCGAGGTCGCGCAGGGAAAAGGGAAAGGGCATGCCCAGCCGGGTGGCCCCGATGACCGGGTCCATGTGGGTGTAGGCTGCCTTCTGGTCGGGATAGAATGCGGTCAATCCGCCCCGGTCCTCGCGAATGTGGGCCAGCATGCGTCCCATGCCCGCGGCCACGTCCAGCCGCAGGGGCCGGGAAAAATCGCCCCAGAGCCGGATCAGGGTGCGGTTGCTGCGCTTGGTGGGCTTGACCCGGGTGTAGTACAGGCTGCCCGAGATGAGCACGGATGCGCCAGCCGGAGCGTGACAGTAGCCGTCCCGGAATGTGGTATAGGCGGCGTCCGCGGTGTCCATGCCGGGCCCAAAGGCCTTTTTGGGTGCGCATCCGGCAAACAGGGCCGCGCCCGTGCACAGGGCCACCAAGAGGAGACAGGTGTTGCGTATGCTCATAACGCCTTCAGCTTACGGTTCAGTTTTTCCGGGTCCCCGCCGTGCTTCAGGGCTTTTTCATACCCCTTGCGGGCCTGCTTGATGTTGCCCACGGCCCGGGCGATGTCGCCGTAGTGTTCCCAAATGGTGGGGTCGTGGTCCTCGATGGTCACGGCTTCGCGGATGGTCTGCCATGCCTTTTCGTAATCCTTGCGCTTGTAGTGGACCCAGGCCAGGGAGTCCACGATGTAGCCGTTGCCCGGATCAAGCCGGGCCGCGTTGTTCACCAGCACCAGCGCACGGTCCAGGTCCCTGCCTTGCTCGGCAAGGGAATAGCCCACGAAATTCAGGGCTTCGGGATGGTCCGGGTGCTTGACCAGCAGCTTTTCCATGATTTCCATGGCCTGGGGGCGGCGGTCCATGCCGTCCAGCAGCATGCCCAGTTCATACATCAGGTCGGCGTCGCCGGGGCGTTTTTTCAGTCCGGACTCAAGAACGTCCAGGGCTTCGGATTTGTCCCCGCGCGAGGCCAGCAGCGAGGCCTTGAGAATGTAGAAGCGGCTCTGGTCCGGGAATTTTTTCAACCCTTCGGCAATGGCGTTTTCGGCTTCCTGCTTGCGGCCCATGAGGTTCAGCAACTGGGCGCGGAACTGGAGCGCGCGCGGATAGTGTTTGTTGTCCGGGGCCACCTTTTCCAGAAAACCCAGTGCCTTGGCCGGGTCGGCTTCGCCCTCGTTGGCGATGACCGCCTTGTAGAACCAGTATTCGGCCGGGATGGGTTTGCGTCCGGCCAGCACGTCCAGCATGGTGGACGCCTGTGCGTAAAAGCCTTCGGCCATGAAGCTGTTGACCGCGTCCAGCAGGAAGGATTTCGTTTTGGGGCCTTCCATGGCAAGGGACAGGGCCTTGTCCAGATTGTTCAGCTTGACGTTGATGTCCACGAGGCGCAGCCGGACTTCCGGGCCGCCGTCCACTTCCAGCAGACGCTCGTAGGTTTTTTCCGCCAAGGTGTACTGGCGGGTCAGCTCATACTGGTAGGCCAGCTCGGCCAGTCCTTCCACGAAGTCGGGATAGCGCTTGATGGCCTTCTTGAGATTGTCGATGGCCTTTTCCCGGTCGCCCAGCTTGCCCAGCGCGCGGGAGCGGTAATAGTAGGTTTCGGCCGTGCTCTTGCTTTCGGGTATGGTGTTGAGCTGGTCCAGCCCGTCCGCGTAATTGCCCGCCTCCACGAGCATCTGGCCGTAGCGTTCCCGGGCTTCCATGTCGTCGGGGTGTTCCCCGAGGTAGTCGTTCATGATGGACGCGGCCCGGGCAGTCTTGCCTTCCATGAGCCATGAGTTGGCCAGATACATGGTCATGATCCGGTCGCCCGGATATTTTTTCAGCCCTTCGGTGAGAATCTCGCGGGATTTGCGGCCGTATTGCGCTTCGGTCCAGTACAGGGCGGCCTTGTCCCGGTAGAGCTGGGCCGAGGGGGCGTCGGCCATGACCCGGTCCAGTGCCTCGATGGTGCGCAGGCGCAGGTCGTCTATCTGCTCCTGGGTCATGGTGCCCGGCACCTGCAGCGCCTTGTTCAGGCGGCCTGCAAGATCCTGGTACACGAGATAGTTGTACGTGGTCTCGGCACGGGGCGAGATGGATACTGACCCGGTAGCCGGGGGGGTGCGCACGGACTGCACGCAGCCGGAGGCGGTCAGGCCCAGCAGGACCAGCAGGCAGAACCCGGTCATGGAGTGTCGTGCACGGTAACGTTGTGAATGTAGCACTAGGCGTCTTCCTCGATCCAGTCCCTGGAAAAGTCCTGCACCTGATCCGTGAGGTGTTCGCGAATCTTTTTGAGCAGCCGGGCTTCGATCTGACGCACGCGTTCGCGGGTCACGCCGAACTGTTCCCCGATTTCGCGGAGGGTCACGGGGTCTTCGGAAAGCAGGCGGTCATTGAGGATGACCACTTCCTTTTCGTTGAGCAGGGGCTCGATGGTCTTGAGGTTGTCGATGAGCAGGCCGGTTATCTCGTCGTTGGCCAGCTTTTCCTCCACACCCGGGTCCAGCGCGGGCAGAAAATCCATGCGTGTGGCATCGGAATTTTCGCCCACGGGCTGGCTAAGCGACATGTCGTTCTTGGAGAGCCGTTGGTCCATCTCCTCAATGTCCGCCTGCGAGACGTTCAGGTTTTCGGAGAGCACTTCGGTGGTGGGGTCGAATCCCTGTGTCAGCAGGCGCTGGCGTTCCTTGTTCAGGTTGTAGAACAGCTTGCGCTGGGTCTGGGTGGTGCCGATCTTGACCAGCCGCCAGTTGTCCATGATGAACTTCAGGATATAGGCCTTGATCCAGAACGCCGCATAATAGGAAAACTTGATGCCTTTTTCCGGGTCGAACTTCTGCACGGCCTTCATCAGGCCCACGTTGCCCTCCTGGATCAGGTCCAGCGCGTTCTGCATCCAGCGCCGCTGGAAGTCCATGGCGATCTTGACCACCAGCCGCAAATGCGACGACACCAGCCGAAAGGCCGCGTCCTGGTCGTTCTTTTCGCGTACGCGCACGGCCAGCCGGTATTCCTCGTCCGGTTCCAGCATGGGAAAGCGCGCGATCTCCTTGAGGTACAGCTGCAACGGGTCGCGCAGACCCACTTCCGAGCCCTTGAGCTCAA
The DNA here is from genome assembly GCF_008830225.1 of Pseudodesulfovibrio senegalensis. Taxonomy (NCBI): domain Bacteria; kingdom Pseudomonadati; phylum Thermodesulfobacteriota; class Desulfovibrionia; order Desulfovibrionales; family Desulfovibrionaceae; genus Pseudodesulfovibrio; species Pseudodesulfovibrio senegalensis. The sequence continues at coordinate 65,299 of NZ_WAIE01000008.1, read as the reverse complement.
AAGGCGCAGGCAGGGTGTCGGATGACTTCTCCGCCAGTTCCGTGGAGGCGTCGCCATCCACGATTTCGGGGATGCGCGCCGTTTTTTGGTCTTGTTTCTTTTTGGATTTCATTATGGAAAGTTATTTGAACGACGCCCTTGGACGCCGGGGGATTTTTCTCATTGTGTTACCAGTGTACAAGACTATAATTTTTATCCGCGTTTTTCAATGCTTTTCGGTCCGTCTGCCAAGCGGTCCGGTTTTGCGGGGCGCGCGTCCCCCGGACTTGATTTTTTTATGGCCCCGGACTACATCAAGCAATCTTGATATATTTGCAGGGTCGCGCCGTACGCAACAGCGGCAGCCCGCTCACACCCGGAGGAACCAGTGCCTGACTTCAGAAGCATACTCAAGGACGACAACATATATTTTTATGACGGGGGGTACGGCACCCTGCTCATGGAGCGCGGCCTGCCCGCGGGTCTTTCCCCGGAACTGTGGGGCATGGAGCAGCCCGATGTGATCGCCTCGGCCTACCGCGACTACGTGGAGGCGGGTGCCGACGTGATCACCACCAACACATTCGGCGGTTCCGGGCCCAAGCTCGGGCTGAACGTGGATGTTTTCGAGCTGAACCGGCGCATGGTGGCGCTGGCGCGAAAGGTGGCGGACGGCCGCGCGTTTGTGGCCGCGTCCATCGGTCCCACCGGCAAGTTCGTGGAGCCGCTGGGCGATTTGAGCTTCCGGGAGCTGGTGAATATTTTCAAGGAGCAGATCAAGGGCTGCGTTGCGGGCGGGGCCGACCTGATCATGGGCGAGACCCATTTCGACCTGGCCGAGGCCAAGGCCGTGGTGGTGGCCGCCCGCGAGGTCTGCGACCTGCCGGTGGCCGTGTCCATGACCTTCGAGGGCGAGGCCTGCCTGACCGGCACAAGCCCGCTGACCTTTGTGGATACCATGCAGAACATGGGCGTGGAGCTCATCGGCACCAACTGTTCGGCCGGTCCCGAACAGATGCGCGACACCCTTGCGTCATGGTCCTCGCGCCTGAACACGCCCACCTTTGCCGAGGCCAACGCGGGCCTGCCCGAACTGGACGACGAGGGCAACACCGTGTTCCGGCTCGCGCCCGAACCGTTTGCCGAACAGGCCGTGCGCCTGCTGGACGTGGGCGCCAAGTTCGTGGGCGGCTGCTGCGGCACCACGCCCGAGCATATCCGCCTTTTGCGCGGCATGGCCCAAGGCCGCAAATGGAAACGCCCCGAACCCGAAGACACGGCCCAGACCGTGTTGACTTCCCGCTCCCTGAGCGTGCCCGTGGGATTCGACCATCGCGGCGTGATCATCGGCGAGCGCATCAACCCCACGGGCAAGAAGCAGCTCACTGCCGAGTTGCAGGAAGGCCAATTCGCCGAGGCCCTGCGTTTTGCCGAGGAGCAGCTGGAGCAGGGCGCTCCGGTGCTGGACGTGAACGTGGGCGCCCCGCTGGTGGACGAGGCCGCACTGCTGCCCGAACTGGTCAAGACCCTTGTGTCGCGCTTCCCCTGCCCCCTGTCCATCGACTCCAACGATTCCGACGCGGTGGAGGCCGGGCTGTGGAACTATCCGGGGTCGCCGCTGGTCAACTCCATTTCCGGCGAGCCGGGCAAGATGGAACGGCTCGGCCCGGTGTGCAAGAAGTTCGGTGCGCCGTTCATCCTGCTGCCCATTCAGGGCAAGAAACTGCCGGTCACGTCCGCCGAGCGCATCGCCGTGATCGAGGAGCTGCTGGGTCAGGCCCTTGCGCTGGGCATCCCGCGTCGTCTTGTGGTGGTGGACTGTCTGGCCCTGACCGTTTCCTCCAAGCCCGAGGCCGCGAAACATTTTCTCGAAACCGTGCGCCACTGCAAGGAACAGCTCGGGCTGGCCACCACCGTGGGCCTGTCCAACGTCTCCTTCGGGCTGCCCGCGCGTGAACTGCTCAACTCCACGTTCATGGCCATGGCCATGACGTCGGGCCTGACCTCGTTCATTTCCAACCCCAATTCCCAGCGCTTGCAGGAGACCCTGCACAGCGTGGAGGTGTTGCTGAACCGCGACCCGCAGGCCGAGCGCTATATCAACCGCTATGCGGACTGGACTCCGGGCAGCGCGTCCGGCGCGGCCACCGGCTCCGGCCCGGCGTCGGGCTCGGACAAGGCCCCGGCCACGGATGACGGTGCACAGGGCGCGTCATTGCTTTCCGCCGTTGTTTCGGGCAACCGCGAAGGCGTGGTCGCACTGGTGGAGGCCGAGCTGGAAAAGGGCGTGGAGGCCATGAACATCGTCAACGACATGCTCATTCCCGGCATCCTCGAAGTGGGTGAAAAGTATGACCGCAAGGAATACTTCCTGCCCCAGCTTTTGCGCTCCGCCGAGACCATGCAGACCGCATTCGGCCGGTTGCAGCCGTTGCTGGACGCCTCCGAAGGGGGCAAGGACAAGCCCGTGGTGGTCATGGCCACGGTGGAGGGCGACATCCACGACATCGGCAAGAACATCGTCTGCCTCATGCTCAAGAACTACGGCTTTGACGTGGTGGATCTGGGCAAGGACGTGTCCGCCGAGCGCATCGTGGACGCGGCCGAGGAACACGGCGCGAGCATCATCGGGCTTTCCGCGCTCATGACCACCACCATGGTGCGCATGGAAGACACGGTCAACATGGTCCGGGAACGGGGCATGGACACCAAGGTCATGATCGGCGGGGCCGTTGTCACGGACAAGTTCTGTACCTCCATCGGCGCGGACGGCTGGTCCACGGACGCCATGGAGGCCGTGAAGCTGGCCCAGCGTCTGGTTCAGTGATTCCGCGGGGAACTGCTTCAAATCCGGTGAAAAGACTGCTATAGCACGCGCAGAAACCATCGAGGTGCTCATGAAGAAGTTCCGTCTGTATACAACGGCCGCCGTGATTCTGGCGGCCATGATTTTCCTGTTCGCAGCCTGCTCGTCCGCAAAGACCGAGGCGGGCTATCCGTCCCTGGATTCCGCCGGGTTTGATGCCCTGCTTGAACAGAGCAGGGGCAAGCCCCTCGTGCTCTGTTTCTGGACCACGTGGTGCCCGGCCTGCCGCGAAGAAATTCCCGAGTTGGGCCTTTCCGCTGCCGACTACGGGGACAAGGTCGTGTTTGCGGCCGTTTCCATGGACGAAAAGCGCGAGGCCGTGGAAAAATTCTTTGCCAAAGAAAAGCCCGGCGTGCCCGTGTATATGGGCGACCAGACCTTGGCTTCCCGTTTCAAGGTCTCGGCCATTCCGCACCTGGTGGTCTTCAACGGTCAGGGCGAGGTCACCTTCAGCCGGGCCGGACTGTTTCCCCGGAGCATGCTGGCCATGCTCCTGAACAAGATTCTGGAGAAATAGGTGCCGACCCCCCTCATTCGCAAGGCCCGGATCGAAGATGTGCGGGCCATCCATTCGCTGCTCATGCGCAGGGATCATGAGGCGTTGGTCCTGCCCCGTTCCATCAGCCAGCTGTATTCGCACCTGCGCGACTTTTTCGTTGCCGAACAGGACGGCGAGGTCGTGGCCTGCGTGGCCCTTTCCATCACATGGGAAGACCTGGCCGAAATCCGTTCGCTGGTGGTGGCCCCGGAGCTGCGCAAGGCCGGGCTGGGCCGGACCATTGTGGAAACGGCCCTGAGCGAGGCCGTGACTCTGGGCATCCCGACTGTTTTTACCCTGACCGAAGTCCCGGGCTTTTTTGCCAAGGTGGGCTTTGAGCAGACCGAAAAGGAACGTCTGAACCAGAAGATTTGGTCAGACTGTCTCAACTGTCCCCGGTTTCCTGACCACTGTAATGAAGTGGCCATGACCTTTCGTTTTTAATTCCAAACCCGGCAGGACCTTATGGCCCACAAACTGACACCGTTCATCTCGGCAGAGGAAATCCGCAATCGCGTCAATGAAATGGGGGGCGAAATCGCCCGCGCCTATGACGATGACGCTCCGCTCATCTGTGTTTGCGTGCTCAAGGGCGCTTTTTTGTTCTTTTCGGACCTGATCCGGTCCATAGACAGGGAAGTGCAGGTGGATTTCGTGCGGCTTGCCAGCTATGGTGCAGCCACGGCCCGAGGGGAAGACATTGTTTTTTCCAAGGACATGGAAGTGTCGGTGGACGGAAAACACGTGCTCATCATTGAAGACATCGTGGATACCGGCCATTCCATGGATTTCCTTTTGCACGTGTTGAAAAAGAGAAATCCCAAGAGTTTGAAAATTTGCGCGCTTATTGATAAACATGAGCGTCGGGAAATCGACGTCACCGTGGATTTTCCGGGCTTTGACATTCCCTCGGGTTTCATCGTTGGCTATGGCCTCGATTACGCCGAACGTTACCGGGAACTGGACGCCATCTACGAGCTGGCCACGGATTCCGGGGAATAACCTGCGGACAACACTGGAGATCGCCCAATGATTGTTACGTGTTCAAATTGCCAGACCAAATACAATCTGCCCGAAGACAAGATTGCCCCGGGCGGTTCCAAGGTGAAGTGCTCGCGTTGCGGGCACATGTTCAAGGTGAATCCTCCCTCGGCGCAGGTCGAGGAGGAAGTGGAGGCCCTGCTGGAGCAGGAAGCCCCCGTGGAAAAGCCGGAATCCGATTCCGAGTTCGACGCGGCCTTTGACCAGGCCAAGGCCGAACAGGAAACCGAGGCGGCTTCCCCGGAGCTGGATACCGAAGAACCGTTTGCCGGTGGCGAGGAAGAGTCCTCGGGCGTGGACGCGCCGCCCGAAGATGATTTCAGCGACCTGTTCGACGATCAGGACGGCGAAGCTGCCGAGCCTGCCTCCGAACCCGACGAAACCCTGTTCGAGGGTGGCGAGGAAGAACTCTTCGGCGACGAACCGCCCAAGGATAGCCGCAGCGAGGACTCCGCGGACGGGCTGGACGAGGTGGACGACCTTTTCGGCGACGATGAACCCGAAGCCCAAGAGCCTGCCGGCGACGACGCCGACATGGGCGGCCTGTTCGACGAAGAGGCCGAGGCCGAATCCGAAGCCGGGGATGAGGATCTTTTTGCCGACGACGATGAGGACGGGGACGAGGAAGAGGACGAATCCCTCTTTGAACAGAGCCTCGATCTGGACGAAAAGCCCAAGCGCAGCCTGACCGGCATCATCATTCTGCTGGCGTTCGTGCTGCTCATCGGCGGGGGCGTGTATTTCAAGGCCTGGACCCTCGTGGGTATCGACCTTGGCTCCTATTTCCAGAACGTGCCCTATGTGGGCAGCTGGTTTGCGGACGAGGCCGGACAGGACGTGGAACCGGGCGAGTCCCCGGAGCAGCGCGTGAACAAGATCGAGCTCAAGAACGTGCGCCAGTTCTACGCCAAGAACGAAAAGGCGGGCGTGCTGTTCGTGATTCAGGGAACCGCGGTCAACAACTTTGCCACGCCCAAGGAACGCATCGAGGTGCAGGCCCAGCTGTTCGATGCCCAGTCCAAGGTGGTGGCCTCGCAGCAGATGCTCTGCGGCAACGTGCTGTCCATGTTCCAGTTGCAGGTGCAGAGCCGCAAGGAGATCGAGGACGGCCTCAAGTCCGAGGTGGGCATCCTTTCCAACAACACCTTCCTGCGGCCCGGCGCTTCCACGCCGTTCATGTTCGTGTTTTTCGAGCAGCCCGTGAACGACATCAAGGAGTTCGGGGTCAAGGTGGTGGACGCCAAGACGCCCAAATAGGCGCATTGTACATTGAACAACCGGGGCTGTCGGCGCATGTCGGCAGCCCTTTTTCATTGTCGCCAAGGGGTTTGTTGCAAGTGGCGGCATGCACGGTCTATACTGGCGCATGACGGGAGGAAGCATGAGGGACGCAAAACGGAATCTGTCCGTACAGGTGGTCATGGCCGATGATTTCGAGCGGGAGCGCATTGCCGCGTTGCTGGCCCGCGTGGCCGGGACCGTTCGCGAGGCGCGCGACGGGCGCGAAGGGCTGCGCCTTTGGCGCGAACACCGGCCGGACATGGTGCTGACGGACATGGTCCTGCCCGTGCTGGACGGGCCGGACATGATCGCGGCCATCCGTGAAGACGACGAGGACGTTCCCGTGCTCGTGGCCTATGATCTTTACAATCCCAAGGTGCTGCTCAAGGCCGTGGAAATGAACATCGACGCGTTTTTGCGCATGCCCGTGCGTGACAAGCGGTTGCTGGAGGCCGTGCGGCGGTGCGCGCGCACCGTGTTCATGCGCAAAAAGCTGGAAAAAAGCGACACCATGCTCTGGAACCTGCTGGATGTTTTTCCGGGCATGGCCCTGCTGGAGCACGACGGACGGACCGTTTACGCCAACCGCAAGCTGGCCGCGTATCTGGGGTTTGATTCCCATCGGCATATGCACGCCGCCGGAGCATCGCTGGGCGGCAACATCGTGGAGATCAACGGTGAACCGTATCAGGGTGGCGACAGCGGCTGGGTGCGCACGGTGGTGGACGACCAGCTGGACCGGGATCAGGTGTTGCGCATCAAGGGCCGGGGCAACCCCTCGGGCGTGCCGGGCGTGTTCACCGTGACCCACTCTCCGTTTCCCAACAGCCGCCTGCGGCTTTTTTCCTTTCAGGATATCAGCGAACTGGAGGATGAGCGCGCCATGCTGCAGGACGAGGCATCCACCGACCCGTTGACCCAGGCCCTGAACCGTCGCAGCTTTTTGCGTCTGCTGGATGCCGAACTGGCTGCGGGCCATGCTCCCGGGCTGGTCATGTTCGACATCGACCATTTCAAATCCATCAACGACGAGTATGGTCATGACGTGGGCGATGCCGTGCTGCGCGAGATTTCCGCGCTGGTGCGCGACAACATCCGCGAAACCGACCGGCTTGCGCGCTGGGGCGGCGAGGAGTTCATGGTGCTTTCCCCGGGATCGTCCATGCAGCGCACCGCGCAGGTGGCCGAGCGGTTGCGCCGGGCCGTGGAATCCTTTTCATTCACCGGCGTGCCCCGGCCCGTGACCTCCAGCTTCGGGGCGGCTGTTGCCGCAGGAAGCGAAGACCGCGAGGCGTTCGTCAAGCGTGTGGACATGGCCCTGTATCAAGCCAAGGAAGGCGGCCGAAATCGCGTGGTGCAAGGCTAAGCGGTGAAGAATTTTGGCGAGCGGCCCGATCGGCAAAGCCGACCGGGCCGCTGTTGGTTGCAGTGGGGGGATTTAAATCGAAAGAAAAAAAGATTTCGGTTTTTGAGTTGGCAGGAGCTCGACGAAGCGTTATGCCTCGCAACCTGTTTCGTATTTGAAGAATGCAAAACCGAATAGGGTCAAGGGCAACGCCCTGCGTCCTGTTTTGGGCTTGACGTGCAAGCGAGGCCACGATAGAAATATCGATAAGTTTCCGAAAGGCATCTTCCCTTGTTATAAAAGACTGTCGATAGGTGACGATTGATGACGACGCACAATGTTTCAATGCGTGTATACGGCCTGTATCGCACGCCAATATCCAAGGGGAAATCCGCGCGCAGGTATGCGTTGCGGCTGGCCGGAAGCAGCGTGGGCGGCAATGCCGCACCCATTCTCCCGGCACGCATCGTTCCGGTATGGAGCCGTGCCCTGCGTTTGGACGAGCCGGGAGCGAACCGCGCCTCGGATTTTGTTTCCCTGACAACAACAGCGAGAAAACGCCATGTCTGAGACCCTGACCCACAAGGATCTTGCCGCGCTTTGCGGCGTGTCCGAGACCACCATCAAGAGCTACCGTCGCAAATTTCCCACGTTCATTCCCGTGCACACGGACGGCAAGCCCATCCGCTTCAAACCCGAGGCCGGGGATATCTGCCTGTGCATCCGCGACTGTTTCACCAAGGGTATGAGCATCAACGAGACCTACAAGGTGCTCAAGGGGCGTTTTCGGGAGATCAGCCGCAAGGATTTGAAAAAGACCGGCGTCCGTGCCTCCGGCAACGAAGCGGGCGGCGAGTCCGGCCTGAACGGGGTGTCCAGGGAGTATCTGGACAAGTTCTTCGAGACGGCAGGACAGATGATGCATGGCATGGCCCAGCTGGCCACGGCACAGGCCCGGGCCGACAAACGGCTGGAAAAGGTTGAAAAGGCTCTGGGCAGTTTTGCCGATGCCGAAGCCCGCAACGAACAGATGTTCACCGAACTGCTGGATCATCTGCGCACCACCCCGCCCGAGGGAGAAGCCAAGGTGCGGGCGCGCAAGATCATCAACGTGCGCGGTTCCGGCGGCACCAAGTCCTATACGTTTGAAGGACAGCCCGGCGCGGATGCCGAGGATAAAAACAGGCAGGAATCCGTGAAGCCGGAAACCGAGGCATGGCAGCCGGTAGAACCCGAGCAGGCCGAACAGCCTGAAAAGGAAGAATCCGCGGCCTCGGCCAAAGGCCTGCCGCAGCCTTCGGAAACGTTCATGACCACCCCCATCGTCATCCGCAACGAGCAGAACGAGTTTCTGGGCCTGCCCGGTCGCGTTCCGCTGGAAGGATTCGTGGATGCCGTCATGCAGGAGGGCAAGAGCACCGGCCTGAGCCTGACCAGCTGGGAACGTCGCGACCGTTCATGGGTGCTGACCATGCAGAACGCCAGCAATGACAGGCACGAGTTGTTCTTTGGCGGCACCAAGACCCCGCGCGGCAATCTGGTGGTGTTGTTCTGGCGGTTGGATGTCAACGGCGAGGAGACAACGCCTGCGTTTCTTCAGGAGTTTTTTCGGCAGATCAAGGACAGGATTGACGGGTAGTTTGGGGGTGTGCTGGCGTGCGGCCAGGGAGTTGATGCCGCAGATTTTTCATGAGTACGTTGCGCTGACGCGCAGTCGTACAAAGACTTTTCGTGCGAGTATGACGAGAACCATTTGAGGAAAGGGGGTAAGGAAGGCGGCTTTGGCCGCCCCTTCCTTGCCCCCTTTCCTGCGACCTATCCCCCAATCCTTCCAGGCCTTATTTCCGCCCTGCGTCGGCAGTTTGCAGTGCCTCGCTGATTTTCTGAAATTTGTATCACCGTCCTCGTGCATATTTTATCGCACCGAGCCATAGGATGGCTCGATTTCAGCCGACACTCGGACAGACGGGAAAAGGCCGTCGGGATTGTGCGGCAATCAAACACATCCGCTCGGTTCTCTGGCCTGTTCGTCGGTCAGTCTATTGTTTTTTTGCGAACCCCGCTCAAGCCCACGAGGTTGCGGGCCAAGCGCAGTTTTTTGCCTTCTTTTTCTCTGCGCCAGCAGAAAAAGAAGGTCGCCCTGGAGGGCGAAACCTTCAATAAAGATGTTTTTATGGTGTTTTTTTGTGTGTCAGCGCAACAGACAAACCACCGCGTCCCGCCACTCTTCCTTGGCAAAACAATAATTTTTGCAGGATAATCCCTGATTATCCTCTTTTCGCCGCCTTCATGTAGGCCATGGCCAGCACATCATTCCCGCAGGTCTCGGCCAGATGCAGGTACAAAAGCCGCAAAAACATGTCGTGGATGACCGGAGCCTGCCGCCTGCGCTGCGCTGCCAGCGTGTTCAGGTCGAAGCTCTCGGCCCAGCGCGCGAACTCGGCGGCGCGGTGACTGGCCCGGTGCATGGCGTCCACTTTGGCCTGACCGCTGGCCGCAACCCGTTGGCAGAGTTCAGGCTCGGCCAGCAGCTTTTGTGCTGTTTCCACCAGCGCGTCAACGTCGTTCACCGGATAGGTGAACAGGTCGCGTCCGTTTTCGAAGAGTTCTTCCTGTCCGTGGCCGATGGCCGGGGTCAGCAGACACCCGCCGCAGCCCAGCACCTCGAAGACCCGGTAGTTCAGGTCCCCGCGTTCGGCAATATTCAGGATCACGCGGCCCTTGGGATACAGGTCGCGGTAGGTCCCCTGCCTGACCACAAGCCCGGGCATGCGTTTCCCGATCTCGTGCAGCATGCGCGTGCGCACCGGAAAGATGTCCTCGCCCACGTTGCCCACGAACAGCAGGTCCCATTCCTTGTCCATGGGCTTGGGCAGGTCTTCGTCCCTGGCAAAGGGCGGCAGCCACAGCAGGCGTTCGTCGGGCAGGCGCTTGTTGCAAAAGGTTTCCATGTGGTCGCGCAGGCTCACGGTGCACAGGTCGAACGCCTGCGCATAAAAGGGATACCAGCTGTGGATGTGCGTATCCACGCACAGAAACATGGTGGGGCATGGATAGTCTTCCAGCCCCAGAAGCGGCACGGGCAGGCTGCGGTCGCCGTACACAAGCAGATCCGGCTCGAACCCGGCGGTGCGCACCACGCCCTGCCAGTCCAGCGGGCGGCCGTCGGGCCGGGCATAGGTAACGTCCGCGCCCATGTTTTGCAGCGCGTCCACGAAATAGCGCTCTCCGAACCAGAAGACCTTTTTCCCGGCAAAGGGCACGGTCAGGTTTTCATGCATCCCTTGCGTCCTCTTCATTTTTGTCCTGTTGGTCCGCCGCGCGGTACAGGCGCAGATAGTCGTTGACCATGCGTTCCATGGTGAAGCGTTTTTGCCCGTGGTAAAATGCGGCAACGCCCATTTCGCGCGCCTGACGGGGCCGGGTCAGCAGGGTGGCGGCGGTTTCGGCCAGCGCACCAAAATCCTGTTCGCGCACCAGCAGGCCGGTGTCCCCGTCCCGTATCTGTTCGGGAATGCCGCCCGCGGCAAAGGCCACCGTGGGCAACCCCTGCGCCTGTGCCTCCAGCACCACCAACGGATGGTTGTCTGCCAGCGAGGGATAGAGCAAAACGTCCGCCGCGGCCAGCAACCGGGCCATGCGTGTCCTGTCCACATAGGGCCAGAAGTGCAGGCCGTTGTGCGTGAATGCGGTGTCGCCGCCCACGGCAAAGCCCACCATGTTGGGTGCGCGTTTGCACAGGTCGTCCCAAAGCTCGCACCAGCGGTTGCCTGCCTTGTAGGCGGCCTTTTCCCCGCCGTGGGCCACAAACACGACCACGCGGGCGGCCGGATGGATGCCCATGGCCTTGCGCGCCGCAGCCTTGTCCGGCGGGGTTTCCGGCCACGGGATGCCGTTGGGGATCACCCGCACGGTATGCCCGGGCAGGGCCTCGCGCGCCAGCCCGGCCAGCCAGCCCGAGGGCGAGACCAGCACGGGTTGCAGCTTGTCCACCAACAGTTTCTTGGCCTCGCGGTAGCCCGCGCATTCGGGGTAATCCCTGGGGCAGGGCTCCTTGCATTCTTCGGAAAAATGGGCGCAGTTCAGGGGATAGGCGCACCCGCCCGTGAACAGGTCGCAGTCGTGCAGGGTCATGACCGGCGCACGATCAAGGGAGCTGAGCAGCCGCACCCAGTCGCCGCTGCCGTGCACGTGCACCAGCGCGTCCTTGGGCGCGGTTTCGCGCACCAGCGGGCCGAGCCTCTCCGGCGGCGTGGCGGTTTTCAGGTCCCCGGTTTCCGCGAATTCAAAGGAGGCCGAACAGTCCACGCCCGCGTTCGCCAGCCCGCGTTGCAGCAGCATGGCCACGCGTACGGCTCCTCCGCGCAGTTGCAGGGCCGTATGGTGATGCACGTGCAGCGTCACTCTGTTGTCCCGGGTTCTTTGTTCAGCTCAAGGTCCATGTCCACGAGGTCCGGGTCGTCCTTTGCCGGGGAGATGGCAAAGCCGAATTTTTTGGCCAGTCCCTGCATGGCCTTGTTTTCGGCCATTGTCTGGCCGGAGATACGCAGCGTGCCCCGTTCGCGGGTGTAGTCGATGCCGCGTCCGAACAGCAGGGAGCCGAGCCCGTCCCCTTTCTGGTCCGAGCGGATCACGATGGCAAACTCCGCGTCCGAGTTGTCCGGCTTGGTGTTGGTGCGCATGACCCCGAGGGTCTCCACCTCGCCCTCGTCGGTTTCCGCCTGTGCGATGAAGGCCATTTCGCGGTCGTAGTCGATCTGGGTGAAGCGGGCCAGATCCTTGTGGTCGAAATCGCGGCGCACCACGCCGAAAAAGCGCATGCGCAAATCCTCGTCCGAAAGGCGTTCCAGAAACATGCGGTGGGTTTCCTCGTCTTCGGGGCGGATGGGCCGGATGGTCACCTTGCGGCCCGAGCGGGTGGTGATGCATTCCTCCAGCTCGCGCGGGTAGGGCCGGATGGCCAGACGCTCCTGCCCATGCCCGTCAAAGGGGTGCACACGGATCTTGCCGCCGAGCGCCAGAACGCCTTCACTGTCCGCATACAGCGGGTTGAGGTCCAGCCCGGCGATCTGGGGCACGTCCACCAGCAGCTGGGAAATCTGGATGATGGTCAGGCAGATGTCGTCCACGTCTGCCGGGAGCTGCGACGGCGTGCCCTTGAGCAGTTCAAAGATGCGCGTGCGTTCGACCATTTCGCGGGCAAGACTCATGGAGAGCGGGGGCATGGCGATGGCGTCGTCCTTGATCATTTCGCGGGCCATGCCGCCGTGGCCGAAATGGATCACCGGGCCGAACACGGGGTCCACCTCGGCGGCCACGAACAGCTCGTGCGCGCCCATGCGCCTGCCCATCTTCTGCACGATGAAGCCCTCGATGTAGGCGTCGGGCCGTTCGCGGTTCACGCGGGCCAGCATGGTGGCCGCGCCTTCCCACACCTGCTCGGGCGTTTCCAGGTCCAGCAGCACCCCGCCCACGTCAAAGGGCTGGTCGATCTGGGGCGAGCGCACCTTCAGAGCCACGGGATACCCCAGCTCGTCCGCGGCGATGCAGGCCTGCTTGGCCGAGACCGCCAGCCGCGTTTCCACCACCGGAATGCCGTAGGCCGCGAGTACGGCCTTGGCCTCGGGTTCGGTCAGTTCCTCGCGGTCGTCGCCCAGAGCCTGTTCCACCACGCTTCTGGCAGTGGTCGTGTCCGGGAAAAAGTCCGAGGGCAGGGAATCCGGAGTCTCCATGAGCAGTTCCTGGTTGCGGCGGTACTCGGCCAGATACATGAAGGCCCGCACGGCCTGCGCCGGGGATTCGTAGCTGGGGATGCCCGCCTCCGCGAATACTGCGCGCGCCTTTTCCGCACCGCCCGAGCCCAGCCATGCCGTGAGCACCATGCGCTTGACCCGTTTCAGGGTCTTGGCCACGGCCTCGGCTATTTCCACCTCGGGCTGTTGCGCCCACGGCACGTGCATGACCAGAATGCCGTCCACGCCCTTGTCCTTGGTGAGCAGCTTGAGCGCCTTGGAATACATGTCCCCGTCCGCGTTGAAGGGGATGTCCACGGGATTGTTGCCCGTGATCTTGCCGTCCGTAAGGTCGAACAGTCCGGCCTGTGTCTCTTCGGAAAGATCAGCCAGCGTGCCGCCACCGGCCAGCAGCCTGTCCGCGGCCATGATGCCGGCGCTGGTGCCGTTGGTCAGAATGGCAAGGCGCTCGCCTCGCACGGGTTTGGGCATGGAAAGGGTCTGGGCCGCGTCGAACAGGCCGTCGATGGAGTCCACGCGCAGCATGCCCGCGCGCCGGAAGGCCACGTCGTAGATTTCGTCGCAAAGCCGTTTGCCGCCCACCTGCCGGCACCCCATGCCCGGCACCAGCGAATCCAGCGCCATTCCGGGCCGCAGCACCAGAACCGGCTTGTTGCGCGCCGCGGCCCGTGCCGCGGACATGAATTCGCGCGCGTCCGTGAGCGATTCCATGTAGATCATGATGGAGCGGGTGGCCGGGTCCGAGCCGAGGTAGTCGATGATGTCCGCAAAGGTGACGTCCACGCGCTGTCCCAGCGAAACCAGATGCGAAAAGCCGATGCCCTTGTCCTTGGCCCAGTCCAGCACCGTGGCGAACAGGGAGTCGGACTGGGAGATGAAGGCCACCTTGCCGGGTTTGGCCTTTGCATGGGCCAGCGAGGCGTTCAGGTTCAGGGCCGGGACCATGAACCCGAGGCACTTGGGGCCGAGGATGCGCAAATCCGGGGGCTCGGCAACGGAAAGAATGGTTTCGCGCACGTCCTGCACCTCGTCCGGGTCCAGCCCGGTAAAGCCCGGTCCTACCAGAACCGCAGCGTGCGTGCCCTTTTTCTTCAGGCTGGCGATGACCTCGGGCACCTCGTGCAGGGGCGAGGCCACCACGGCCATGTCCGGGGCCTTGGGCAGGGCCTCCACGCTGGAAAAGGTCAGGACGCCGGCAATGGCCTCGGCCTCGCCGGAAACCGGCATGACCGGTCCGGCAAAACCTCCGGCCATGAGGTTTTTCATGACGATGTTGCCGGGATTGGCCGGATCGTTGGTTGCGCCGATCACGGTCACGGAGCGGGGACTGAACAGGTATTCCAGGTTGACGACGCTCATGGGCTCCTCGGGTTGCTCTGTGTGGGTTTGCTGAAACAGCAGGATAGCTTGTTTCATGCCCCGGGCGCAACACTGGGCTGAAGGCCGGGTTGTACCGCTTGCCCCGTCTTCTTTTTCAAGACAAAGCATTGACAGAAAGGCGAGTTCAAATAAAAGATTGGGCAGGGGGTGCTAATTCGCATTTTTAAAGAGGGGATCATCATATGAGGACATGTGTCCACGGCCTTGCGGCCGTGTTTGTCGTGGTGTTGTTTTTGACTTCGGCCTGCTTTGCGGCACCCGTGTCACCGGATCAGGCAAAACAGGCCGTGCAGGGCTGGCTGGTTCTGGACCAGAAGCCCATGGGCATGGACATGCAGGGCAGTTCGGCGCAGTCCGTTGCGGCCCATGCCGTTTCCGATGGAGACGCGGCCTATTACATTGTTGCACTGTCGGGCGGCGGTTTCGTGGCCGTGGCTGGCGACGACCTCGTGGAACCCATCGTGGGTTTCCAGAACGACGGTTCCTTTGACGCCGACCCGAACAATCCGCTCTTTGCCCTGCTGGAGCAGGACATGCGCGGCAGGCAGGCCAAGGCCCGGTCCATGACCGGCATGGACATGAGCGCGTCCGCCGAAAACGGCGCCAACAAGCGCTGGGCCACGTTGCTGAACGCCGCGGCCATGGCCGCCCAAGGCGTGGATCTGAGCGTGGAAATGGGGGAAGCGACCATTTCCGACGTTCGTGTGGCCTCGCTGGTTGATTCGCGTTGGGGGCAATCCACTGTTGGCGGAGAGAATACGTATAACATTTATACGCCCAATAATTACGTGTGCGGGTGCGTGGCCACGGCCATGTCGCAACTCATGCGTTATCATCGTTTTCCTGTCGAGGGAGTGGGTAACAATACCATTTTTTCCATCAAGGTGGATGGCGAGTATCAGCATAATTGGCGATTTCGTGGTGGAGACGGTTCGGGAGGCCCGTATGTGTGGGACGACATGCCGCTTGTCCCGGACGCATCGACACCCTTGGCCCAGCGGCAAGCCATCAGCGGTTTGACTCTTGATGTCGGGTTGGCCGTGAGTATGGATTACGGAAATGATGGCTCGGGAACAAACACGCTCTATGCCGCCTCTATGCTTCCGTATTTTTTTGGCTATGCCAATGCCATCCCTGGCTTCAATTCCGGGAACAATCTTGAGGCATCTGCCCGAAATACGATGGTCAACCCCAATCTGGACGCGGACCTGCCCGTGCTGCTGGGCATTACGGGGACTGCTGGCGGGCACGCCATTGTCTGCGACGGCTACGGGTATGACTCCTCCACCATGTATCACCATCTGAACATGGGTTGGTCCGGCAGCGACGATGTCTGGTACAACCTGCCTGCCATTGATTGTGACCCGGCGTTCACTTCGGTCTACAAGTGCGTATTCAATGTATTCACGGACAAGACCGGGGAGATCATCAGCGGCCGGGTGCTGGACGCGGACGGCAATCCCGTTTCCGGTTCTCTGGTTGTGGCCACGTCGTCAACAGACGGCAGCAAGGTTACGGATGTGACCAATGAGAAGGGCGTTTTCGGCCTTGTGGGTGTCGCGTCTTCCACGGAGTATACGGTCAAGCCGTATCACAGCGGCCTTTCTTTTGTCGCCCAGACTGTGACGACAGGAGACAGTGGAGATAGCGAGAGTTATACGTCCAGTTCCGGCAACGTCTGGGGTATCGATTTCACGCCTGTGACCGCTGTAGACGCGGCCGGGGCTGCTCGTAATTTGTTGCTGTTGCAGTAGTTTTTTGGGGGAGGACTTTTTCAAAAGTATTCCCCCAAATCCCCCCACAAAAACGTTTGGCGAGCGGCCCGGTTTGCATTGCGAACCGGGCCGCTGGTTTTTGGTCGGCGGGTTGGTTTTTTTTCGAGATTGCCAGAACGGAACAGGGTCAAGGGACGTGTCCCTTGCCGATGCAAGGCAGCTCCCTGCATCTTGCTTTGCGGCATCATGCTCGTAATCATTGATAAATACTTTCGACACCAGCCATCCAATCTTGTTTTTCCAGCCGCGCAACCGCTCACCGGACAAATTGCTACCGTTCACCTGAAAACGGCTGCGGTTGTGTTTTTTCTTCATATAGAGATACAACACATGGTAGCCCCCGGCCGCTTTTTCAGGCCGGGCAGCAGGCAGAGCCGCGGTGGACCGGCCCGCCCGGATTTTCCAAGAGAAGACACAGCAGGAGCAGCCCATGAGCGAAGAAAAGAACATTGAGAGCATGATGAAGGAAGGACGCCTGTTCGAGCCGCCTGCGGAGATGCAGGCCCAGGCCCATGTCCGCAGCATGGAGGAATTCGAGGCCGCGGCCAAGCGCGCGGATGAAGACCCGGAAGGCTTCTGGGCCGAGCGCGCCACCGAGCTGGTGGACTGGTTCAAGCCGTGGGATTCCGTGCTGGAATACGATTTTCACAAGCCCGAGATCAACTGGTTCAAGGGCGGCAAGCTCAACGTGGCCTACAACTGCCTGGACAGGCATCTGGAAAACGGCCGGCGCAACAAGGCCGCCATCATCTGGCAGGGCGAGCCGGACGAGGACGTGCGTGTCTTCACCTACCAGATGCTCTACACGGAGGTCTGCAAATTCGCCAACGCGCTCAAGAAGATGGGCGTGAAAAAGGGCGACCGCGTGGCCCTGTATCTGCCCATGGTGCCGGAGCTGGCCGTTGCCCTGCTGGCCTGCGCACGCATCGGGGCCATGCATTCCGTGGTCTTTGCCGGATTTTCCGCGCTTTCCCTGCAATCGCGCATTCAGGACTGCGAAGCCAAGGTGCTGGTCACGGCGGACGCGGTGCTGCGCGCGGGCAAGACCATTCCGCTCAAGCCCAATGCTGACGAGGCCCTGAGCCAATGCCCCACCGTGGAACAGGTCGTGGTGGTGCAGCGTGCGGGCAACGACGTGGACATGGTCGAGGGCCGCGACAACTGGTGGCACGAGATCATGGAAGCCGACGACATCAACGGTCCGTGCCCGCCCGAGGAGATGGACGCCGAAGACGAGCTGTTCATCCTCTATACCTCCGGGTCCACGGGCAAGCCCAAGGGCGTTGTGCACACCACCGGCGGCTACCTGACCTATGCCGCGCACACCCTGCAATGGGTTTTCGACATCAAGGAAGACGACGTGTACTGGTGCACGGCGGACATCGGCTGGATCACCGGCCATTCCTATATCGTGTACGGACCGCTCTGCCTCGGGGCCACCTCGCTCATGTTCGAGGGCGTGCCCAGCTATCCCAAGCCGGACCGTTTCTGGCAGATCGTGGAGAAGTTCGGGGTCAATATCTTTTACACCGCGCCCACGGTCATCCGCGCGCTCATGCGCGAGGGAACCCAGTGGACGCAACGGCACGACCTTTCCAGCCTGCGGCTGCTCGGTTCGGTGGGCGAGCCCATCAACCCCGAGGCGTGGATGTGGTATCACGACAACATCGGCGGCGGTAAGCTGCCCATCTGCGACACATGGTGGCAGACCGAAACCGGCGGGTTCATGATCTCGCCCCTGCCCTATGCCACGCCGCTCAAGCCCGGCTCGGCCACCCGCGCCCTGCCCGGCGTGGACGCGCACATCATCCGTTCGGACATGAGCGAGGCCGACCCCAACGAGGGCGGGCATCTGGTGATCAAGAAACCGTGGCCCGGCATGCTTCGCGGCGTGTACAAGGACCCGGAACGGTTCAAGAAGACCTATTTCGAACGCTTCCCGGGCATGTATGAGGCGGGCGACGGCGCGCGCATGGATGCAGACGGCTATCTCTGGATCATGGGGCGGCTCGACGACGTCATCAACGTGTCCGGCCATCGGCTCGGCACTGCCGAGATCGAGTCCGCGCTCGTGGCGCACCCTGCCGTTGCCGAGGCCGCGGTTGTGGGCATGCCGCATCAGGTCAAGGGACAGTCCATCTACGCCTATGTGACCCTCAAGGGCGACGAGGATGAATCCGACGAACTGCGGCTTGAACTCAAGAAGTGGGTTCGCTCCGAGATCGGACCCATTGCCACGCCCGAGGTGCTCCAGTTTGCGGACGGCCTGCCCAAGACGCGTTCCGGCAAGATCATGCGCCGCGTGCTGCGCAAGATCGCCGCGGATCAGGACGATTTCGGCGACACCTCGACCCTGGCCGACGCCGGTGTCATCGCCGACCTCGTGGAGGGAAGGAACGAACTCATGGAATCATAGATGGTATCAAGGCAACGCGGCCGGGTTGTGTGACCCGGCCCCATTCGCAGGACGCTCCTTGTTGCGGGGGGCGTCCTGTTTTTTTGTGGCGGAGAGGGGCGGAATGAGGCGGAATGAGGCGGAATGCCTCCGGCGGCCCGGGAGCGCTTTGTTGCGGCATATCCTGTGGGTTTTTCTTTGCATGTGCAGATGTTGACCTGGGTTTGCAAAAGGAATAAACAGCCTAGATAATGAGAATCAAGATCAAATGGTGTTGTTGACCCTAACGAACGGCGGATATGTGACATGTCGCAAGGGTGTATGCAGAATTGGGATCCTGCGCTGGTTTCGTCTTCCCACATGGAGGGGGCCAGCGTGTTGCCGTATGTGCGCATGGTGGTTCATGACCTCCCCGCGCGCAACCAGGAGTCGTCGTTTGTTTTTCATACGGAAGAAGCGCCGGTGGAATTTTTGTTCTGCCTTTCCGGAAAGGTCTGCATAACGGCCTCGGACCGCAGCAACAGACGCCTTGCGGCCGAAATATCCGGGGGCAACAGCGGTATCCTGTGCATGCCGCGCTGCCGGGGAAATTTTCTTATTGCGCCCCATGCCCCGGCACAATTGGTCAGCCTGCAGATTTTTCCCGAAGACCTGAACCACATCGCCGAAACAACCGGATGTCCCCTGCACCCCGCCTTGCGAAAGGCGGTTCAGGGTACGCCCGAGCCGTTCTTCATGGAGAGCGGGCGGCTTTCCCTGCCCATCCGGATCGTGGCTGAGCACATAGTGACCAACACCACGGACAACGCCATGCGTACCATCTTCATGGAATACAAGAAGATAGAGCTGCTTTACCTGCACCTGAACCTGCTGGAAACCGACGTGATTCGGCTGCACAGCGCAAAGCCGCAAAACCAGCGCATCGCCTATGCCGCCCGCGACATCCTCATGCGCAGTTTCGACAATCCGCCCGCGCTTGACGAGCTGGCCCGCCAGGTGGGCTTGAACCGCTCCCAGCTCAACGCGCTGTTCCGCAGGGTTTTCGGAGACACGGTCTTCGGCATGGTGCGCAAGGCCCGGCTGGAATGCGCGCGAAAGATGCTGGAGGACGGCAACCGCACCGTGACCGAGGTGGCCTACGAGTGCGGGTTTTCCAGCCCCAGCCATTTCACGGGTTCGTTTTCCAAGCACTTCGGCACCACGCCCAAGCAGTACCAGTCCGAATTCAACGTGCGGCGCGAAGCCGTGGAGACCGCCAAGCTCAAGGAATCCGCCTGACCGGATTTGTTTTCCCGTCGCTTCCGGTACAGTCTGACCGGCCATCTGCATCGAGCGTGAACGCGAGGGCTTTTCTGCTGTATATGTAAAAAAATGTTTCGCATGTTGTAGTGTGCGCTTTTCGCCTGTCGTAGGCTTTTCAGCCTGAGGGTTTTCCTTTTCCATATTGATAATGAATGTCGAATTCGCTTTAAGCGGAGAGTTTGCATGCGTTTCAGTTTTTTGAAGTTTTCCCGCAAGGCTCACAAATGGCTGGGAATCTATGTGTCCTTTCTCACGGTGGTCTGGCTGGGTGAGCTGCTCCTTCTGCCCCTGGCCTACCCCGTGAAGGGCACGCAGGCTGTTGAGCCCGCAACGGTCGGGATTGTTGCCGTTCAAGGTTCGGTGGTGCCGTTTCACGAGATCATGCGCCGGGTGAGATCCGGAGCGTACGGTCCGTTCGGCCCCGACCTGACCGTGACCTACCTGCCCCGTGACGGCCGCTATGTGGTCCGCGACCCCGGGGCCTTTGTGGTCTGCACCGTGAGTGCAACGGACGGACGGCTGCTGGGCAGGGAGTCGGACGGCAGCGCCCTGTTCACGGAAAAGGGTGCGCTGGCATGGCTGAACCCTGCGGTGTCCGCTATTCTCAAGGCCCCGTTCGAGATTTCCTTTGTCTTCCTCGCGGTTACCGGAGTCTATTTGGTGATTTTCCCATACCTGCGCCGCGGCAGGGCTGCGGGCGAAGGCGTCCTGGGGCTGGCCCCGGGCGACCGGTTTCTCTTTCGCGCCACGGGCAATGCCCGGGACATGGCGCGCCTTGCCGCGCTCGGCCTGTTGCCCGGCGTGCCGGTCACGGTTCTGCGCATGCCGCGCCGGGGGCCGGTGGTGCTTTCCGCGCGCAACACGCGCATAGCCGTGGCCCGCAATGTGGCGGCGGCATTCATCCTTGAAAGGGCGGAGGCCTGAGTCATGCCTGATGCGGCGAAAAAAACGGACGTGAACGTGCTCCGCCACCACGCGGAAACCGTGGCCGCTCCCGCGCCCCGGGCCGCATCCGCTGCCGAAAGGCCGCTGGTGGTGGCCGTGGCCGGCCAGCCCAACACCGGAAAATCCACGGTGTTCAACCGGCTGACCGGACTCAACCAGCGCGTGGGTAATTGGCCGGGCAAGACCGTGGACCGGGCCGAAGGGCGTCTGGACCGCGCCGGACGGTCTTGCGTGCTGGTGGACCTGCCCGGAACCTACGGCCTGACCGCCAACTCGGTGGAAGAGGAGATCGCGCGCGACTTTCTGCTTTCGGACGTGCCGGATGCGGTGCTGGCCGTGGTCAATGCCGCCAGCCTTGAGCGCAGTCTGTATCTCGTGGCCGAAATCATGGCGCTGGGCCTGTCCGTCGTGGTGGCCCTGAACATGATGGACGTGGCCGAGCAGGAAGGGCGCACCATTGACGCGGACGCACTTTCCCGGGCCATGGGCGTTCCCGTGATCCCCCTGGTGGGCACCAGCCGGGAGCAGTCGCTGGACGGCCTTGTGGAGGCCCTGTTTTTTGTGGACAGGAGCCGGTCGGAGCATCGGAACGGCCCGCAGGCCCCGGAAGCGGTGCGGGAGCTGGCCGCTGGTCTTGAGGCCGAAGGCATGGTGCCCGAAAAGGCGCTCTGGACCGCGACAAAGCTGGCGGAAAACGACAGCTCGTTGCGCGCCCGGCTCAAGAAGGCGCTGGATGCCGATGCATGGCAACGTCTTGATGAACGCGTGAACCGTCTGCCGGACAACGCGGCCATGGACGTGTACGAAAAGCGGCAGCAGTGGATCGATTCGGTCTGCGGCAATGTCGTGACCGTCCGGCAGGGGCATGCCAGCCCCACGGACCGGTGGGACCGTGTGCTCATGCATCCGCTGTGGGGCAGGATCGTGGCCTTTGTTGTCATTCCGCTGGGGTGTCTGCTCGGCGTTGTGCTGGGCATGTGCACGGGCGGCATGGCGCTCATGGGCGCGCTTTCGGCCGGACCGCAGATCAAGGCCCTGTTGCCCGGCGTGCTGGGCAGCCTCATGGCCGGGGCCGTGGTTCCGGCCGCGGGATGGGTGCTGGCCCTGCTTTCCATCATCGGCTTCATCTACGCGGTTTTTCATTTTCTGGAGGATACCGGGTACCTAGCGCGCGTGGCCTGCCTCATGGACCCGCTGCTCGGCAGGCTCGGGGTCGATGGCAAGTCGGCCATCCCCCTGCTCATGGGCTTCCTCTGCAATACCGTGGCCATAGCCGGGAGCCGGGTGGTCAACACCCGCAGGCAGCGTTTCATCACCCTGTGCATGCTGCCGTTTCTGCCCTGTTCGGGCCAGACCGGGGTGGCCTTTCTGTTCGCCTTTGCCCTGTTCGAACCGCGGACCGCGTTGCTGGTCATTCTGGGCGTCACTGCCGTGAACATCTGCCTTGCCTGCGTCACCGCCGTGGTGCTGAACCGGCGCATGGACCGCGTGCAGTCCGGCGGACTGGTCATGGAACTGCCTCTGTACCACAAGCCCAATTTCCGCACCATTCTGACCGGGGTGCGCACGCGTCTGGAAATATTTGCCAAAAGCACGGCCGGGTTCATCTTTGCGGCCCTGATTCTGGTCTGGGCCGTCAGCTATTATCCGGGCGGCAGCATCGAGCATAGCTACCTGTACGTGCTGGGCAGGAAGCTGGAGCCGCTGGGGTCGTTTTTTGGGTTCGACTGGCGCTTCGTGGTGGCGCTCATGAGCTCGTTCGTGGCCAAGGAGACCACGGCCGGAACGCTGGCCGTGCTGTTTTCGGTGGGCGCGGGCGATCACGAGGCCATCATCCACGCGGTTCGCAGCGCCATTACCCCGCAGGGCGCGCTTGCCTTTGTCGTGATTTCCAATCTTTACCTGCCGTGCGTGGCTTCCATCGTGGCCCTGCGGTCAGAGCTGGGCGCATGGCGGCATACCCTTGCCCTGCTGGCGGCCATGCTGGGCATTGCGCTTGTCACGGCGCTGGCCTCGTATCATGCGGGATCGATTTTTCTGTAGCCGGGCCGCCCTTCACGGCGCGGACGGGATTTTCGGAACAAAAGGATGCTGAATGCAAAAGGAGAGGAAAATGTTTGAGAAGTACAAACCGAAGCGGGCGGTTCTTGGCCTGCTGGCGACGCTGGGGCTGCTGGCCTGCCTCGGCGCACAGGCCGTGGCCGGGGAAACGGATGAATCCGGTGCCATGCAGCTGGAACCCATGGTGGTGACGGCGGAAAAGAGAAAGGAAAACCTGCAGGACGTGCCGTCCAGCATCTCGGCCATCACGGACACGCAGATCATCGATTCCGGCATTTCCACGTTGCAGGACGTTTCCAACCGGATTCCCAACCTGTTCGTCTGCAACTGGGGATTCCGGGGCAACTCCTTCGTGTTCGTGCGCGGGCTGGGCGCGGTGAACAACGACCCGGCCGTGGGATTCTACGTTGACGACGTCAACTACATGGACTCCCGCGTGTTCGATTCCAACCTGTTCGACATCGAGCGCATCGAGGTCCTGCGCGGTCCGCAGGGTACGTTGTACGGCCGCAACAGCCTTGCCGGGGTTATCAACATCATCACCAAAAAACCGGACAATGAATTCCATGTCGGGGCCGACCAGACATTCGGCAATTACGGGCTCATGGAAACCGACATGCACCTGCGCGGCCCCATTGTGGACGACACGCTGTTTTTCGGGTTTTCCGGCAACATTGAACAACGTGACGGTTACAGCCGCAACGACTATTTGGACAAGGACGGCGACGACCGCAACGACAAGAGCGGCCGCGCCCAACTGCGTTGGACGCCCACGGACAGGCTCGACGTGCTGGCGCAGGTGGACGGCGAACAGCTCGATGACGGCGCGTTTCCCGTGACCAGCCTGAACCAGGTGGACAGCGATCCGCACAATTTCTCGCACAACGTGGAGGGCGAGCATCAGCGCAATTCCGTGGGCACCTCGCTCAAGGTGGGCTACGACGCGGACATGCTGGGCTTTACCTCCATCACGGGATACCGCCATTATGACGACGACGTGATCAACGATCAGGACTTCACGGCCGCGGATCTCTACTGGGCCAAGGAGCGCGTTCGTGACGACCAGTTCAGCCAGGAGTTCCGTCTCTCCTCCCCCGGGGACAGCGGCGTATGGCAGTGGATCGGCGGCCTGTACGGGTTCAGCGAGGACAAGGATCACTACCTGCAGATGAACTATCCCGGCTTCGGCGGGGTGGTGGAAGACGCCCATTCCGACCTTGAATCCTACGGATATGCGGCCTTCGGGCAGATCACCCGCACCGTGTTCGACAAGCTGGACGTCACCGGCGGGCTGCGGCTCGACTACGAGCACCGTTCCATCGACTATAAACGTGAGTCCGCGCCGTTTGCCATCAACCCGGACCTGACGTTCAGCGACAGCATCGACAACAGCGCGGTGCTGCCCAAGTTTCAGCTCGCCTATCACTGGACCGATTCAATCATGACCTATGCGGGCGTCTCGCGCGGATACCGCAGCGGCGGATTCAACACCGGATTCACCAGCATCGCGGACGCCTCGTTCGATCCTGAATACAGCTGGAACTACGAGATCGGAGCCAAAACCTCGCTGCTCGACAACCGGCTCATGCTCAACGCGTCCGTTTTCTACATCGACCTGAGCGACCAGCAGGTCACCCAGTTGCTGCCCACGGCCAATACCATCGTGCAGAACGTGGGCCGCTCGCGCAGTCGCGGCTTCGAGGTGGAAGGCAACGTGCTGCTGGCCGAGGGCCTGACCATGGATGCCAGTTTCGGCTACACGGACGCCGAGTTCATGAAATACGAAGACCCGCTGGCCGGTGCGGACTACAAGGGCAACAAGGTTCCCCTTGCCCCGGAATACACTTTCAACGTGGCTCTCCAATACAGGCGGCCCATAATGGACCATTTTGACATGTTCTGGTCCGATGGGCCGCTCAACCTCCTCGTGCGCGGCGAACTGCAGGGCATCGGCGATTTCTACTGGAACACCGCCAACAGCATCAAGGAAGACGCGCACAAACTGGTCAACCTGCGGCTCGGGCTGGAATCCGAGCATTTCGACCTGACCTTCTGGGTCAAGAATCTGTTCAACGCCCATTACCGGGCCGTGGCCTTTGAATTCCCGGGGTCCGATCCCGTAGGACAGGCCGGTGATCCCAGAACATTCGGTCTGACTTTGAGCGGCCGTTTCTGATCCGTACCTGCCTGAACAGGGGCCGGGGAGAGACGCTTGCGACAAAGCCTCTTTTCCCGGCCCTTTCCTGGTAGGTTTTTAGGCGATCACGTTGCGCGTGATGGGGTGGGACCAGAAAAACGACCGTGAAGAAGAGGGCTATCGCGTTTGCGGCAGCCCTTCCTTGGTGCGCACCAGTGCGGCAATGGACAGGGTCAGCGAGAGGCCCACGCCCGCGAAGCTGAACGCCTTCATGCCGGTCCACGCGGCCGCGATGCCGAGGGTGCCGCCCGCGAGCATGGCCAGCAGCATGATATTCGGGTTCAGCGGGCGTTTTTTCCATGCGAGGATGGCCACGAACATGGGGGCCACCACCCCGCACACGTAAATGTCGTTGGCGGCCAGCAGCAGGGAGAGGATGCTTCCGCCCGAGCGGGCGATGACCAGCGCGCCCAGCCCGAGGGCCAGCATGGTCCAGCGGCAGCGGGCCGTGTTGGTGCCGCCGAGCATGTCGTGCTCCAGCACGGTGGCCGCCGTGAGCAGGCAGGAATCCGCCGAGGAGATGATGGCCGAAAACAGGGCGAAGAGCAGCAGCGTGCCCGCCCAGCCCGGCATGACCGAGGGGATCACGTGGGTCAGGATGGAATCCGGGTCGGTTCCTGCCGGGGCCAGCCCGCGCGCATACAGGCCGATGCAGACGATGGCCGCGGCGGAAAGCGCGATGACCACGGCCCCGAGCAGTGCGCCGCGTCTGGCCTGGGTTTCTCCGCGCGTGGAAAAGAGCCTGCCGAAGAGCATGGGGCAGACAACGTAGCTGCCGCCCACGATGAGCATGAAATAGGTCCACCTGGACAGGGGGAACGAGTCGTTGACCAGTTGCAGGTCGATGCTGCGCAGGGACACGGGCGAGGCCGAACCCGCATAGGCGAGGGCCAATCCCAGCCCGGCGGCCACGAACGCGTATTGCACCGCATCGCTTTTGAGGATGGAATTCTGCCCGCCCAGCATGGTGTAGGCGGTGATGACCGCCGCGCAAAGCAGCAGGGCCGTGCCGTTGTCCACGTCCGCCAGGGCCGAGGCCGTTCTGGCTGCGGCAAGGTACTGGGCCGCGAGTATGGACAGCCACGCCGGGATGATGATCAATGCCGTGAGCCTGCGTGCGGCCGGTGAAACGAATTTGCGGGCCATGTCCGGCAGGGTGAAGACGTTGCTTTGCCGCACCTTGGCGGCCAGCAGGGTGCTCAGCACCAGCAGTCCGGCCACGCCCGAGCCCAGCCACCAGAACGCGGGCGTTCCCGCGGAAAAGGCCAGTCCGGTCATGCCCACCGTGGCCGAGGCCCCCACGCACGATGCCGCAATGGACACGCCCGCCATGGCGCTGCCCGAGCGGCGGCCCGCAACCGCGAATTCCTCGAAATCCTTGCGTTTGACGTATTCATACACGCCCATGCCCACGAACAGGGCGAAATACAGGGTCAGCAGGTTCATGGTCGCTCCCTATCGGTGCCGGTTGGTTTGTATGGCCTCGAAAACGGTCGCGGCCAGCTGTCCGATTTCATTCCGGGCCATGACATAGGCGGGCATCATGTAGATGAGCCTGCCGAACGGGCGCAGCCACACGCCTTTTTCGATGAAAAATTCCTGTAGTCGGGCCACGTTCACGGCTTCGTTCATTTCCACGACACCGATGGCCCCGAGCACGCGCACGTCCGCCACGCCCGGCAGGCTGCGGCACGGGGCAAGGGATTCGTTCAGCCACGTTTCGATGTTGTTTACCCGTGTTTTCCAGTCGGTCGTGCGCAGCAGGCCGAGGCTGGCGTTGGCCACGGCGCAGGCCAGCGGATTGCCCATGAAGGTGGGACCGTGCATGAACACGCCGCCGTCCGCGGAAATGGTATGGGCCACCCTGCGCGTGGCCAGCGTTGCGGCCAGTGTCATGCAGCCACCGGAAAGCGCCTTGCCCACGCACATGATGTCCGGCTCCACGTTGCTCCATTCACAGGCAAAGAGCTTGCCCGTGCGGCCGAAGCCCGTGGCGATCTCGTCGAGGATGAGCAGCACGCCGTGTTTGTCCGCCAGCTCCCGCAGCCCTTTCAGGTAGTGCGGATGGTAGAACCGCATGCCGCCCGCGCCCTGCACGATGGGCTCCACGATGATGGCCGCGACGTGTTCGCTGTTCTGCTCCAGAATGTGTGCGGCCTCATCAAGGCTGGCCGGATCGAACGGTTCATGGAACGCACAGTCCGGGCGCGGCGCGAATATCTGCTGCGGCAAAAGGCCGGAAAAGAGATGGTGCATGCCGTTGTCCGGGTCGCACACGGACATGGCCCCGCAGGTGTCGCCGTGGTATCCGCCCCGCACGGTGAACAGCTTGGTGCGTTTTGTCTGCCCGTCCGCCTGCATGTATTGCAGGGCCATCTTGATGGCCGCCTCCACGCTCACCGAGCCGGAATCCGCCAGAAAAACGTGTTCAAGGGATTCGGGCGTCATTTCGCACAGGGTGCGGCACAGCTCGATGGCCGGGGCGTGGGTCAGGCCGCCGAACATGACGTGGCACATGCGTCCCAGCTGGGCGCGCGCCGCCGCATCCAGTTCCGGGTGGCCGTAGCCGTGGATGGCGCACCACCACGAGGCCATGCCGTCGATGAGCTCGCGCCCGTCCTCAAGGACAATGCGCACGCCGCGCGCGCTGCGCACCCTGGCCGTGGGCAGCGGGTTCGTGGCCGAAGTGTACGGATGCCAGACGTGCTCGCGGTCAAAGCGCATGGCGTCTGCGGTGTCTGGAACGCGGTCGTTCGCGTCAAGCACGTTCAGGGCCTGCGCCGCATGGCGCACCAGCTCCATGTCGAAGTCCGGGCCGGACAGGAACGGGATGTCCGCGAGAATGGAGATGTTGCCGTGACGGGCAATGGTTTCCACGTTGTCGCGGCGCAGGGAAACGTCTTCGTCCGTGGCGGGCGTGGTGTTGGTCATGACCACCCCGGCCACGCGCAGGCCCCGGTTGCGCACCGCCTCGACGGTCATGAGCGCGTGGTTCACCGCGCCCAGTTTGTTGTCCGCCACGATGATCACGGGCAGGTCGAGGCGCTGCATGAGGTCGAACATGGTCTGGCGCTGGTTCAGGGGCACGGCCGCGCCGCCCGCGCCTTCCACGATAACCGTGTCCCGATCCTGTGCCAGTTCCCGTACCGCACGGGCCAGTGCGTCCGCGTCCAGAGTTTCGCCCGCCAGTTTGGCGGCCAGATGGGGCGAGCAGGCCGGGATGAACGTGCGGCAGCATGCGTGCGGGTAGCCCTGCGGGAACAAGGGAGCGGCCAGCCGGGCATAGATTTCCACGTCCGGCACCAGAAGGCCGGTGCCGGTTTCAGTGCAGCCGGTCTGCACCGGCTTGACGGCCAGCGCGGATTCGCCCCTGTCCAGCAGGGCGCGCAAAAGAGCCGCAGTAACGAGAGTCTTGCCGACGTCGGTGTCGGTTCCGGTAATGAAATATCCGTTCATGGCATATGGTGTTGGTTGGCCTTTTCGGCAGGAAATCCGACCATACGCAGGACGCCCGGCAAGGGCAAGGTGCATGGTTCGTGCGTTTTTGCGGGCCGGTCCTTGTGCGTGCCCCCGATCCCAGAAGCTGCGGAGGCGGCAAAGCAGGGAAGGGTATTGCTCGTTGGCGGTTGACACATTGTGTATCTCTCCGTAAAAGGTGTCACGAATATAAAAAGAATATTCTTTTCAACATCAAAACGAGGGATAGTTGTATGGCGAGGGTGTTTCGATTGTATTTTGTTGCTACATTTGTGTTGCTTGTGCTGGCCGTGTGCCCCGGTCTGCTGCAGGCGGGTCAGAAGGATACCTTGAACTATTCGTGGTCCACGAACGTGGGACCGCTGAACCCGCATGCGTATTCACCGAGCCAGATGTTCGCGCAGGCCATGGTTTACGAGCCGCTGGTGGCCTATGGCGAAGGCGGCAAGATCCTTCCGTGGCTGGCTGAATCGTGGACCGTTTCCCCGGACGGCAAGACCTATGTCTTCACGTTGCGCAAGGGCGTGCTCTTTTCCGACGGCACGCCCTTTGACGCCAAGGCCGTGAAAATGAATTTCGACGCGGTGCTGAAAAACGCGCAGCGTCACGGCTGGCTGGAATTCATCGCCCAGATCGATTCCACCAAGGTGCTGGACAGCCACACCTTCCAGCTCAACCTCAAGCATGCCTATTATCCGACATTGCAGGAACTCTGCCTGATCAGGCCCATGCGTTTCCTTTCGCCCTCGGGTTTCCCGGACAGCGGCGACACCTTCAAGGAGATCAAGGCCCCCATCGGCACCGGGCCGTGGAAGCTGGTGGAAACGCGCAAGGGTGAATACGACCTGTTCGAGGCCAACGAGCATTACTGGGGCACCAAGCCGCGTTTCAAGCGTCTCCTGATCAAGGTCATTCCCGATTCCGATGGCCGGGCCATTGCCTTTGATACCGGCGAGATCGACCTGATCTACGGGTCGGGCGGGCACGGCAGCGGCCAGATCGGTCTGGACACCTATGCCCGCTATGCGGCCCGCAAGGACCTTGTCGCCGATGCTTCCGAGCCGCTGGCCACCCGCGTGATGGCCATCAACAGCAAGCGGTTCCCCACCAACGACATCGCCGTGCGCAAGGCCATCCTGCACGGGGTGAACAAGGCCGCCATCGTCAAGCACATCTTCCTTGGCGTGGAGCCTCCGGCAGATACCCTGTTTTCCCCGAAAATGCCCTATTGCAACCTCGGGCTGGCTCCGTACTCGTTTGATGCCGCAAAAGCGGGCGCGCTGCTCGACGCAGCCGGGTGGAAGCGTGCCGATGGCGCGGACTACCGCACCAAAGACGGCAAGGAACTGGCTTTTGATCTGTGCTTCGTGGGCAACGATTCCCTGCAGAAATCCGTTGCCGAAGTCATGCAGGGCGACCTGAAACGCATCGGCGTCAAGGTGCGTCTCGTTGGCGAGGAAAAGGATTCGTTCCTCACGCGCCAGAAGAACGGCGAGTTCGGCATGATCTTTGGCGACACGTGGGGAACCCCGTATGATCCGCATTCCTTCTGCAGCTCCATGCGCAAGCCTTCCCATGCGGACTATCAGGCGCAGGTGGGACTGCCCATGAAAGAGAAAATCGACCGGGCCATCGGCGAGGCGCTCATCAGCGTGGATGAGAAGGAACGGCAGGATCTCTATCGCTACATCCTGACCACCCTGCACGAACAGGCCGTGTATTTCCCGCTTTCCTACATGACCAATATCTACGTGCACCGGCCGGAGCTGAAGGGTGTTGAATTCGGGCGTACCAAGTACGAAATTCCGTTTGAAAAAATGTACATGGACTAGCCCATGCTGCGATACATAGCCAAGCGGTTGCTGATACTCGTGCCAATGCTTTTGGCCGTATCGGCAATCGTGTTCCTCATACTCAGGCTCGGGCAGGGCGATCCGGCCATGTCGTATCTGCGCCTTTCCAATATTCCGCCCACGGACGAGGCTCTGGCCGTGGCCCGGCAGGAGCTGGGCCTCGATCTGCCGCTGGCCGTGCAATACGTCCATTGGCTGGGCAAGGCCATCACGCTTGACTTCGGACGTTCCTACGTCACCGGGCTTCCGGTGCTTCAGGAAATACTGTTCTACCTTCCCAACACGCTCAAGCTGGCCGGGTTTTCCCTGCTGCTGACCCTTGCGGCCAGCCTGCCGCTGGGCATCTGGTCCGCGCTGGAAAAGGACCGCCTGCCCGACCACCTCACGCGGGCCGTGGCCTTTGCCGGGGTGTCCATGCCGGGGTTCTGGCTGGGATTCCTGCTGGTCTGGCTTTTTTCGGTCCAGCTGGGCTGGCTGCCGCCTTTGGGCATGGGGGGGCTGGATCACATGATCATGCCCGCCGTGTCCATGTCGCTCATGTCCATGGCCATCAATACCCGGCTCATACGCGGCAACATGCTCGACAACATGCACGCCCGGCACGTGCTCTATGCCCGTGTTCGGGGGCTGCCCGAGCGGGTCGTGGTGGGCAGGCACGTGCTGGTCAATTCGCTCATCCCGGTGGTTACGGCCATCGGCATGCACGTGGGCGAACTGTTCGGCGGGGCCGTGGTGGCCGAGAGCATTTTCTCCTGGCCCGGCGTGGGCCGCTATGCGGTCTCGGCCATCTACAACCGGGATTATCCGGTCATGCAGTGTTTCATTCTCATCATGACCGGCATCTTCGTGCTCATGAACCTCGGGGTGGACATCCTCTACGCCTGGCTTGATCCGCGCATACGGCTCGAAGGAGGTGGGGAACGATGAGCTCCCGTACCCTTTTCAGGTTTGTGGCCCGGCGCGGGGTGCTGGCCATCGCCGTGCTCATGGCGGTGGTCGTCTGCGGCACAGCCGTGTTTGCCCCGGCTCTGGCCCCGCACGACCCCACCGAGGTCGTTCTGGAAAACAGGTTTGCCCCGCCCTCTGCCGAGCATCCGCTGGGGTGCGACCATCTGGGGCGCGACGTGCTTTCGCGGCTGGTATACGGCACCCGGACATCCCTCAGTTCGGTGGCCGCCATCATGGCCATCGTGCTGCTGCTCGGGTTTACCGTGGGCACGGTTTCCGGATACGCAGGCGGCATCGTGGATTCCTCGCTCATGCGTTTCTGCGATGTTTTTCTGACCTTTCCCACGTTCATTCTGGCCATGTTCCTCATCGGCGTGCTGGGCACGGGCATGGTCAATGTCATCATTGCCGTGGCGCTGACCCACTGGGCCTGGTACGCGCGCATCATCCGCAGCATGGTGCTTTCGCTGAAGAACCGCGAGTACGTGCTGGCGGCCAGGGTTGCGGGCACCGGGCGGCTGCGGACCACGGCGCGGCACATCCTGCCGCCCATCGTGGCCCAGCTGGTGATTCTGTGCACTCTGGACATCGGCCACATGATGCTGCACGTCTCGGGCCTGTCGTTTCTCGGTCTCGGGGTTACGCCGCCCATGCCCGAATGGGGCGTGATGATCAGTGACGCGCGACAGTTCATATGGAGCCACCCCATGCTCATCATGCTGCCCGGCGTCATGATCTTCGTGACGGTCATGGCCTTCAACCTGCTGGGCGATGCCCTGCGGGACACGCTCGATCCGGCTCTGGCCGTACAGGAGGATGTCTTGCCATGAGTTCCATTCCGTTTCTTGAAGTGCGGAATCTGCATGTGCGCTCCGCAGACCGGGAGCTGGTTTCCGGCGTTGGCTTTCAGGCTTCGCTGGGCCGGGTTCTGGGGCTTGTGGGCGCCAGCGGCAGCGGCAAATCCCTGACCTGCCTTTCGGTCATGGACCTTTTGCCGCGCGGCTTATCCATGCAGGGTTCTGTCCGCGTGGAGGGCAAGACCCTTGAAAGCAAAGCGCAACGACGGGCCATGCGCAGCAGCAAGGTGGGCATGATTCTGCAAAATCCCATGAGCTGTTTCGACCCGGTGTTTACCATTCGCAGCCATTTCAAGGAGACCCTGGCTGCTCACGGCAGGCTTTCCCCGGATTTTGGCGATCGCATGCTGGACGCCCTGCAGGAGGTCGGCTTTGCCGATCCGCAGTCCGTGCCGGATCTGTATCCGTTTCAGATGAGTGGGGGCATGCTCCAGCGCGTGATGGTGGCCCTGGCCCTGATTCTGGAGGCCCCGTTTCTCATAGCGGACGAGCCCACAACGGATCTGGATACCGTGGCCCAGGCCCGCGTGCTGGACCTGCTGGCCGGGCTCAAGGAGCGGCGCGGGCTGGGCATGCTGCTGGTGACGCACGATCTGGGCGTCATAGCAAAGCTTGCCGACGACGTGGCCGTCATGCACGAGGGGCGCATCATAGAACGCGGCTCCGTGCATGATATTTTCGGTAATCCGCAGCAGGAATACACGCAGAGCCTCATTGCCACGCATCTGCTGTTTTCCGGCTGCAACCACGGGAGCGAACCATGCCGGTTGTCGAACTCTCCGGAATAAGAAAGACCTACGGACGGGGCGGCTTTTTTCACAAGCAGGAACGTTTTACCGTACTCGAGGACGTGAACCTTTCGCTGAACCCGGGGGAAAGCCTCGGGCTCGTGGGACGCAGCGGCAGCGGCAAGAGCACGTTGGGACGCATCATGCTGGGGCTGGAAGCCCCGGACGCGGGCAGCGTGCGGATATTGGGGCAGGACGTGACCGGCCGCAAACGGCTGCCCATGGATGTGCGCCGGGCCGTGCAGGTGGTCTTTCAGGACGCCATCGGTTCCAGCAATCCCCGCCTGACCGCCGGGGAGATCATTGCCGAGCCCTTGCGCAATTTCGATAAATTGAAAGGGCGACAGCTTCGGGACCGCGTGGCCGAACTGCTGGAGCTGGTCGGGCTGTGCCCGGACGACGCGGACAAGCTGCCCGGACGGTTCAGCGGCGGTCAGTTGCAACGCGTCTGCATTGCCCGCGCACTGGCTCCCTCGCCGCAGGTCATCGTGCTGGACGAGGCCGTGAGCAGTCTGGACATGCTCATTCAGGCCCGCATCCTTGACCTGCTGGATTCGTTGCGCCGCCAATACGGCACGGCCTATCTGTTCGTGACCCACGACCTGCGGCTGGTACGCCGTTTTTGCGACCGCGCGTTTTTCATGAGCGACGGCAGTCTGCACGCCTTTGATCCGTCCCGCACGCTGGACATGAAGGGCTCCGGGGTGTTGCGGGAACTGTTCGATGCTATTTTGCCGCCCATGCCCGACAAGGCGCGGCAACAGGGCAGCTTCAGTGAACGGGTCGCGGTCTGATCAAAAGAGATGAACGAGCCGGGGAGGGAAACCTTTGAAAAGGTTCCCCTCCCCGGACCCCTCCCTTCCAGACTTTTTGTCGATCACGCTGCGCGTGATGGGATGGCTTGTCACAGAGTTTGCGGTTGCGGAATGAAATGTGTTTCTTCCGTCAGTCCACCTGAATGTCGTAGGCCTTGAGCTTGCGGTACAGGCTGGAGCGTTCCATGCCCACGGCCTTGGCCAGCTGGGAGACGTTGCCCTCGTATTCGCGCAGCTTGGCCTCCAGGAAGCGGGCCTCGAAAAGGGCGCGGGCCTGTTTCAGGTCTGCCGGGCCGCTGGTGATGAACGGGTCGATGGTGCTTTCCGGGCAGGGCTCATGATCTGCTTGCGGGGTCTGGGGCTGCGTTGGTGCGGGCTGTTGGTCGGCGGGCGGTTGCACGTCTGTTTTCGCGAGCATTTCGGGGGGCAGCATGGCTGCGTTCACCGATTCGCCCGCGTGCATGATGAACATGCGTTCCACGAAATTCTTGAGTTCGCGCACGTTGCCGGGCCATGCGTAGGAGCACAGCGCGCTGAGCGCGTCCTGCTCGAACTGCAGGGGCTTGAACCCGTGAGTCTTGGCCAGCAGATCCGTGAAATCCGCAATGAGCAGGGCGATATCGTCCCCGCGTGTGCGCAGGGGCGGCACCTCCAGCGGAAAGACCTTGAGCCGGTAATAGAGGTCCTCGCGGAACGTGCCGTTCTCTATTTCCTCGGGCAGGTTCTTGTTGGTGGCCGCGATCACGCGCACGTCCACGGTGATGGTCTTGCGCCCGCCCACGCGCTCAAAGGATTGCTCCTGAATGATGCGCAGTATTTTTGCCTGTGTTTTCAGGCTCATGTCGCCGATTTCATCCAGAAACAGCGTGCCGCCGTGGGCCAGCTCGAATTTGCCTGCCTGCGCGTTTTCCGCGCCGGTGAACGCGCCCTTTTCATGGCCGAACAGTTCGGATTCGATGAGTTCCTCGGGAATGGCCGCGCAGTTCACGGCCACCAGCGGCTTGTCCGCGCGTTTGCTCTGGTGGTGGATGGAGCGGGCCACGATTTCCTTGCCCGTACCGTTTTCGCCGGTGATGAGCACCCACGCCTCGGTGGGGGCCACGCGGGAAATCACGTCGTTGAGCTGTTGAATGGCCGGGGAATTGCCCGTGAGCTTCACGGGATGGTCGTTGGAAATGCTGGATTTGAGAGCCTGGTTTTCGCGGGTCAGGCGGGCGAACTCCAATGCGTTGCGCGTGGAGACCACAACCTTTTCCAGCGAGAGCGGCTTTTCAATGAAATCGAACGCGCCTTTTTTCAGCGCCTTGACCGCGGTTTCAATGGTGCCGTGCCCCGAGATCATGATTACGGGCACGTTTTCGTGCATGGCCCGGATGCGTTCCAGCACCTCCAGCCCGTCCATGCCCGGCATCCAGATGTCCAGAAAGACCATGTCCGGCCGCTCTGCATCCATGCGGACCAGCCCCTGTTCGCCGTTTTCCGCGCCGAACACGGTATGGCCTTCGTCTTCCAGAATGCCCTGCAGGGACATGCGGATGCTTTCTTCGTCGTCGATGATCAGGATGTGGCCGCCCATGTTCACTCCCTTGTGCGTGGCACAATGTGGTATTTTTACCACACCTACCGCACCGGGGCGCGGTGTTCAAGAGCGCGGTTCGGTTTTCAGCGGGCCAGCAGGTCGCTGAGCGCGGACTTCAGGTCCGGGAAACGGAACTCGAATCCCGCGCGCTGCAGTGCTTCGGGCAGGGCGAATTGGCCGGTGAGCAGCAGTTCGTCCGCCATGGAGCCGAACAGGGCGCGCAGGACAAATGGCGGCGTGCGCAGCCATGAGGGCCGATTGAGCACTTCACCCAGTATCTTGGCGAATTTGTTGAAATCCGTGGGGTTGGGCGCCGTGAGGTTGTATGCCCCCGCTTCGGATTCGTTTTCCATGAGAAAGCGTATGGCGCGCACCTCGTCCAGCAGGTGGATCCATGACACCCCCTGATGGCCGTGCCCCACCGGACCGCCCATGAACATGCGGAAAGGAGGGAGCATCTGCTTCAATGCGCCGCCATGGCCCAGCACCATTCCGGTGCGGATGATACATCGCCGTACCCCGAGCTTCTCAAGGCTTTTGGTGGAATCTTCCCACTGCCGGGCCACGTCCGCCAGAAAGCCGGTACCCCCCGGATGTTCCTCGTTCAGGGGCGTGCTCTGGTGCGGTCCGTAAAAGCCCACGGCCGAGGCCTGTATGAGTGCGGCGGGCGGCTGCTCCGATGATTTCACGGCCTGCACGATCTTTTCCCCGGCCTTGAGGCGGCTTTCCAGAATCCGTTGCTTTTTGGCTGTGGTCCAGCGTCCGGAAATGTTTTCTCCGGCGAGATTGACCACCACGGTCTGCGGTCCGAGCAGGGAACTCCAGTCCCCGCCGCCGTTCCAGACCATGCCGATGACCCCGCTGCCGAATACCTCGGCCACGCGGGACGGCGTGCGGGAAAGCACGATGATTTCCCAGTTGTTCTTTTGCAGTTCGGCGATCAGGGCCCTGCCGATGAAGCCGGTTCCTCCGGCAATTATTGCGCGCATGTATATATCACCCGTTCAGGTTTCGTTCAGACAGGAGCATAGCACTGCCAAGAGGGTATGGAAATGATAAAGGCCCGCGTGTGCGGGCCTTTTGAAGATTCGTTCGTTCGCGGGATGCGCCTATTGCTGCATGCGCCGTTCTTCCGGGCATTGCCTGGAGATGACAACCATGTTTCGGCCGTTGTTCTTGGCCTGATACAAGGCTTCGTCCGCCTTGAGCACGAGGTCCTGCTCCCGGTTCAGGCAGCCGGTTTCCACGGAGGCCACGCCAATGCTGGCCGTGATGGAGAACTGGTGTCCGTTGAAGGAGAAATTGGTATCTGCCAGCCGTTTGCGGATGCGTTCCGCCAGCATGTGGGCGTCTGCCTCGGTGGTATGCGGCAGCAGCACCACGAATTCTTCGCCCCCGTATCGGGCGGCAAGGTCGGTGGCGCGGATCGAGCTGTTCAGGATGTTGCCCATTTCCCGCAGGACAATGTCTCCGGCCTGATGCCCGTATGTGTCGTTCACTTCCTTGAAGTGGTCCAGATCGACCATGAGTAGGGAAAGGTCGTGACCGTAGCGTTGACCGCGCTTGAGTTCGTGCACCAGCCGTTCGTCAAAGGTGTGACGGTTGTATATGCGGGTCAGTGCGTCGTGGTCTGCCCGCAGCTTGACTTCCTTGAACATCAGGGCGTTGCGCAGGGCCAGGCCCAAGTGGCTGGCCGCGGCCTTGAAGGTTTCCACCTCGTCCTTGCCCATGCGTGCCTGCTTGTCCACGGAAAGCACCAGACATCCGTAGGTGTCGTTGCCCGCCTGCAGGGGCATGGAGACCACCCGGGCATCTGTTGCGCCGTGGGTGCCGGGACGGAAGACCGGATCAATATGTGAACTCTGGAAGCCGCTGACCGTGCTGTCGCCCATGCGTTCGGCGCAGCCCAGCAGCATGCGCGTCCATTCCTCTTCCTTGTCTGTGGAGGCCTTGCTGTCCAGAAAGAGTTCCACGTCGGTCAGCCCGTTTTCAAACTGGCGCTGCCAGAAGACGGCGTGCAGCTCGAACACCGGCACCAGCATGTTCAGGTGCTCCTTGGCGTTGGACAGAATGACCCGCGCGTCGAGGCTTTCGGCGCAGCCCGTGAGAATCTTGTTCAGGAACAGGAGCTGGTCGGTCTTGCGCGAGAGCAGTTCACGTTCCAGCATGATTTCCTCGGTCATGCGGTATATGTCCGAGTACATGCTGGTCACTTCCCTGGCGCGGAAGACAGCATCCTGTACCTTTCTACGGGTCAGGGGCGAGGTGACGACCGTCAAAAAGCCCTGTTCGAGCACGTCTTCCATCTCAACGTTTTCATCCATTTCCTCGCGGATCAGGATGCGCTGCGTGGATTCGATGCGCTTGTAGGTTTCCTTGCGGTTGTCGGAAATATCTTTCCATACCTTGAGGGGAATCCATGTTGCGGAAGGCTTTTCCTCATGGGCAAGCTCACGGTTCCACGGCAGGTTCCCTTCCGGGAAATTGCGCAGAAAGAAGCCAGGCCCAACCGCCTTCTTTATCTGTGTCTGCTGCGATTCCGTAAGCCCCAGTCCCCACATGAGTTCCGGGCGATCGCCACGATTCATTTTCTTGCTCTGTGTCATTGTTCAGCCTCCAAGCCGTCCAAAAACTGACTTTTCCTTGTTTGCATCGGGACTTTTTGCAAAATAAGGGCCATTGTGGGGTTTCCGGGTGCTGCCGGCGTTTTTTTGAGGCTTAATTGACTCTATTTACTGTATGTTTTTCCGCCTGTGTTTTTGTGCGGCCGCAACGGGCCGAAATGGGGGAGGAACAAAATTCCGACACCCGGTTCTTTGAATTTCTTTGACAAATGGCCCGAAGTCCGGTTTGACCTGAATATGGATATGAACGAGAAGCGCATATGGGGCACGCTGGACCCGTTTTACGAGTCCGGGGCCGTGCTGGGACGCAAGGTGGCCAATGCCCGTTTCATGGATTTTCTGCTGCGGGCCGACCCCTTTGACGAATACCATTTCTTTTTGGGCAGCGAGGCCGCGGCCCGGGCGCAGCGGGAAACACTGCAGCGCATGGCCCCGTCAATCGCGGCCCGGGGCGGTTTTTCGGTCATGGACAGGCGCGAGCTTCCGTCCCGGCTGGCCGCCACCAGGTACCACTGTTTCCACCAGTCCGACTGCATGACCCTGCAACCGCATCTGGCACGGCTGCGCAATGCCCGCAGCAGGCGTATCTTTCCCATAACCGGGGTGACCCATTCCCTGAGCTATGCCGATTACGGGCGGCTGTTTTTGCAGCACGTCTGGCCCGGAGCCACCCCGCGCGACTGCATCGTATCCACGTCCACCGCAGGGGTGGCCGCCGTGGAAAACCATTTCGAGGCCCTGCGGCAGGGCTACGGCCTCGAATCCGTGCCCGGCCCTGTGGTGCGCCGCATTCCGCTGGGCATTGATCCGCAGACGTTCGAGCCTGCCGGGCGCAGCGGTCAGGGACCGTGTTCCCTGCTGGTTTTCGGGCGCATTTCCCATTACTCCAAGATGGATCTGCTGCCCCTGCTGCGAGCGTTGCACCGCCTGTTTTCCGACGGTCTGGACCCGGCTTCCGTGCGGCTGGTGCTGGCCGGATGGACCGAGGACAACGACGACTATACCCCGGTGCTCAGGGAACTGGCTGCCAACATCGGGCTGGATCTGGTCATTCGCGCCCGGCCCACCGAAGCGGAAAAGACCGCCATTTTTCATGAGGCCGATGTTTTCGTCTCCATTGCCGACAACCCGCAGGAGACCTTCGGCATCACCGTGCTGGAGGCCGGGGCGTTCGGCCTGCCCGCCGTGGTTTCGGACTATGACGGCTACAAGGACCTGGTGCGCCACGAGGTCACGGGCCTGCTGGTGCCCACGGTCGGGCCGCAATGCACGGACGAGGCCGACCTCATGGCTCCCTTTACTTACGACAACCATTACCACCTGTTGCTTGCCCAGCAGACCGCCGTGCAGATCCCGGCCCTGGCGGAGTCCCTGCACAGGCTGATAGCGGACCCGGACTTGCGCCGGACCATGGGGCAGGCCGCGCGCGAGCGCGTGTGCCGACAATTTGCATGGCCGCAGGTCATCGAGCAGTACGTGCGCCTTTGGGACGAATTGAATGACGAGCCCGTGGACGAGGCATCCCTGCGGGGCGTGGCTCATCCGGCCCAGGTGCAATTTGCGCGGGTGTTCGGCCATTATCCCACGCAGAGTCTGCACAAAGACATGCTGCTGGCTGCCGGACGTACCGGGCAGGGCCTGTACCGCGGCCGGGATTTCCCCCTGCTGTACGCCGGACTGGAACGGGTCATCGATCCCGAGGTGCTCAAGCACATGGTTTTTCTGGCACGCAAGCCCGTGACCGTGGCCGAGATGCTGGAACGGCTCGGTGGTCTGGACAACCCGCTTGACCCTGGCCGGGCAGAATATCATGTCCTCTGGGCACTCAAACATGACATTCTTGAACTGACGGTCT
Source organism: Pseudodesulfovibrio senegalensis (assembly GCF_008830225.1). Taxonomy (NCBI): domain Bacteria; kingdom Pseudomonadati; phylum Thermodesulfobacteriota; class Desulfovibrionia; order Desulfovibrionales; family Desulfovibrionaceae; genus Pseudodesulfovibrio; species Pseudodesulfovibrio senegalensis. Next base: position 25,645 of record NZ_WAIE01000008.1, on the reverse strand, counting down.
TTGCCGGCTCGTAGCCGGTTCTGGCTTTCGGGAGGTTCGATCATGAAGAAATTGACCGCTGCGCGCATGGAGCGCTGCATCGGCTGCCATTCCTGTTCGCTGGCCTGTGCCCGGCTGGTGCACAAGCAGCTTTCGTGGAACAAGGCGGGCATCCGCATCCGCTCGGCGGGCGGATTGTCCACGGGGTTTCAGGCCCGGCTCTGCCTTGCCTGCGACCCGGCCCCCTGTGCCGAGGTCTGCCCCACCGGGGCGCTGACCCAGCGCCGGGAAGGCGGCGTCATCCAGAAGCGCAAGCTGTGCATCCGCTGCGGCAAATGTGCCGAGGCCTGTCCTGTGGACGCCATCTTTCTGGACCATGAAGTCAATCCCTATCTGTGCATTCATTGCGGTCGGTGCGTGGAATATTGTCCCCACGACTGTCTGGAAATGGTGGAGATCGTTTCGGAACGCTCCCAGCCCACACAGGAGGAGGCGTCATGATTCGCGATCATTTCCGTGTGTATCTCGTGGATCTGGATACGGGAACCATGCAGGTGCTGGAGCGCGACGGGCGCGAGCAGTTGTGCGGCGGCGGCGGACTTGCGGCCATGCTTTTCCAGGAGTTCGGCCATGCGGACAGGCCGTGGGACGACCCTGAACAGCCCCTGATTTTCGCCATCGGCCCCCTGACCGGATATTTCCCGCTCATGAGCAAGACGGTCTGCGCTTTCAAGTCCCCCTATCACGACCAGTACGCCGAATCCCACGCGGGCGGCCGCTCGGCCCTGTCCATGCGTTTCGGCGACATGGACGCGCTGGTCATTCGCGGCCGTGCCAAACGTCTTTCGGCCCTGGCCGTGGGTGCGCGGACTTTTGAACTGCGCGACGTGAATTTTCTGCGCGGGCGCGATGCCCTGAGCTGCGGCCGGGTCATCCGCGACATGTTTCCGGGTTCCGGGCGGCGGTCCATGCTGCGCATCGGTCCGGCCGGGGAGAACCGTTGTTCCTACGCCTGCATCAATGTGGACACCTATCGCCATTTCGGGCGCATGGGCGCGGGTGCGGTCATGGGGGCCAAGAACCTCAAGGCCATCGTCATCCTCGGCGACCGCGGCTTCCCCCTGCCCGAAGGCAAGGCCTATACCTCCCTGTTCAAGGATGTGTACAAGCAGCTGACCGACACCTCCATCATGGACAAATACCATGGGTTGGGAACGGCCGGGAACGTTGGCGCGCTCAATGAACTGCACGCCCTGCCGTGGCGCAACCTGCAGCAGACCCATGATCCCGACGTGGACGCCATCACGGGCGAACGCATGGCCGAGGACCGGCTTTTGCGCAACGCAGCCTGTGCCGGATGTCCGGTGGGCTGCATTCATATCGGTTATGTGCGCGAGAAATTTCAGGAAAATTACCAATACCTGTACCGGCAGGTGGGCTACGACTATGAATTGCTCTTTGCGGTCGGTTCCATGCTCGGGATCACGGATTCCTTTGACGCCCTGCGGCTCATGGATACCGTGGAGCTCATGGGGCTGGACGTCATGAGCACGGGCGTGGCCCTTGCCTGGGCCACCGAGGCGCAGGAAAAGGGGTTGGTGACCGAGGAGCAGACCCTTGTGCCCCTTGCCTTCGGCCAAGCGGACGACTACATGGCCGCCATCGAGCATCTGGCCCGCAACAGCAATGAATTCTACTCCCTGCTGAGCAGGGGAACCCTCAAGGCCGCCGAAGTGTTCGGGGGCGGTGATTTTGCCTGCGTGCTGGGTCAGGAAATGGCCGGCTACGCCACGGGCGAGGTTTTTTTTGCCGCCGAGGGACTGGGGTTCCGGCATTCGCATCTGGATACGGGCGGGTATTCCTACGACCAGAAGCACGAAGAGCAGGACGTGGACCACGCCGTGGACTTCCTGGTGGAAGACGAGAAATCCCGCGTGCTGCTGTGCGCCATGGTGTCCTGTCTGTTTGCCCGGGGCGTGTATTCCGAGGAGCTTCTGGGCCGCGCGCTGGAATCCGTGGGCTATGACAAGCTGGCCGGGGCCATGCCGTCCATGGCCGAAAACATCCAGCGCATCCGCTGGCAGACCCGCGTGCAGACCGGATACGACGCGGCTGCCGTGCGCATTCCCAAACGGTTCCGGGAGGTTGTCACCTGGAAGGGGCCGGTGGACCCGGACTACATGGAGGCCTTGCGCACGGAATATGCCCGGCGCATCATGGAAATCGGGGCGGTCAGCGAAGAATAGATCAGGATTGCCTGCCGTTCGCGATGGCCGTTGCCACGGCCGCAGCCAGCTCTTCCAGCTCCAGCGGTTTGGATGCGTACCCGTCCATGCCCGCGGCCAGAAAGCGCTCCCTGTCCCCCTGCATGGCGTGTGCGGTGAGCGCCACCACGGGCGTGTCTTTCCCCTTTTCTGCTTCGCGGATTTTCCGGGTGGCGGCCATGCCGTCCATGCCGGGCATCTGGATATCCATGAGAATGCAGTCGAAGCGTTCCCCGGAACACAGGGACACGGCCTCTTCTCCGGAGTGGGCCACACAGACCGCATAGCCGCTTTTTTCCAGATACCGTTTGGTGGTGAAGCGGTTGACCTCGTCGTCTTCCACCACAAGCACCCGCTGGGGGCGTTTTGCGGGCTCGGGCGCGGGCTTGTCATGCGCTGGGGCCGTTTCGCATTCGGGCAAATCCAGCAGCAGGGTGGCGTATATTGCCGTGCCCTGCTTTTCTTCGGAGTCGATGCTGAGCGTGCCGCCCATGCGTTCCACCAGCGAGCGCACGATGCCCAGCCCCAATCCGGTTCCCTGATACTGGCGCGAAAATGACCCGTCCGCCTGTGTGAACGGGTCGAAAACCTTTTGCAGCAGGGATTCCGGGATGCCGATGCCCGTGTCCGAGACTTCCAGGCCGATCATGACTCCTCCCTTGTGCGGACCGAGATGATCCGCACGCACGCCCACGTTGCCCGAGTGGGTGAACTTGACCGCGTTGCCCACAAGGTTGAACAGAATCTGGCGCAGGCGTGCGTCGTCGCCGATCAGGGTTTGCGGCATGTCCGGGGCGACTTCGTAGCTCAGGCCGATGCGTTTGTCGCGAGCCTGCACCGAGAAGCTGCGCAAGACCGTGCGCATGGTCTCATGCAGGGTGAATTCCTGCCGGGCAAGGGAAAACCCTCCGGACTGCATCTTGGAGAAATCGAGGATGTCGTTGATGACCGACAACAGGCCGCGGCCCGACTCCAGCGCGGTTTCCACGTATTCAGTCTGCTCCCCGTTGAGCGGGGTGGCGTTCAGCAGTTGCAGCATGCCGAGCACGCCGTTCATGGGTGTGCGTATTTCATGGCTCATGTTGGCCAGGAACTGGTCCTTGCTGCGGACTGCGGATTCCGCCGCTTCCTTGGCCCGGACCAGCGTTGCCTGGGCCTGTTTGGTCTCGGTGATGTCGCGGCCCATGCCCACCGTGCCGATGAGTTTGCCGTGCCTGTCGAACAGCGGCGATTTGCGCACGTCGTAGACCATGCGTCCTTCATCCATGGCGTATTCTTCTTCATACCGTTCCGGATGGCCGGTATGCAGCACTGTCATGTCGCTATGAACGTGTTTTCCGGAAAAACGGGGGGTCATGCCTGTTTTCCGGAGGCGTTCGGCAAAGAAAAGGTCGTTGCGGCCAATGAGTTCTTCCCCGTCGTTCATGTGCATGGCATTGCGCAGGGCCTTGTTGGCAAACAGGTAGTTGCCTTCGGTGTCCTTGGCCCAGAGCATGTCGAAGAGGTTGTCGGCCATGGCTTCGAACAGGTTCTTGTGTTCAAGGAGTTCTTCCTGCACCCGCTTGAGCGCGGTGATGTCCGCGTGGCTGCCCACGGTGCGCAGGGGACGGCCCTGCTCATCGCGCTCCACGACCCTGCCCCTGCCCAGAATCCAGACCCAGCGCCCGGTCTTTGCCCGCATGCGGAATTCGGTGGAAAATTCGTTGCCGTGCTCAAGGCCGGCTCGTATCCTGTTTACGGTCCTGTCCCGGTCGTCCGGGTGCACCAGGTCCAGCCATGCCTGTTCCGTGGCTTCGAATTCGCCGGAACGGTACCCGAGCATGGTGTAGTAGGACGGCGAGAAATAGGCGTTGCCCGAGTTCATGTCCCAGTCCCAGATACCGTCCTTGGTGGCGGAAAGCACCAGACGCAGGCGCTCCTCGCTTTCGGTGACGGCTTTTTCCGCACGCAGGCGCTCGGTTTCGTCCGTGATGGTCAAAAGCACGCGGTCCAGCCTTTCCTCATGGCCGGGCAGGGGGGAGAAATGAGTCTTGATCGTGCGCGCCGATCCTTTGACCGTGCATGCCCGCACAAGAAAGGGATCGACCTGCAAGCCCTTTTCCATGTTCAGAAACTGTTCCAGAACCAGCATCAGTTCGGGAAAGTCGAACATGTTCTCAATGTGATCCGAGGCTTCCCGGACAGAAGAGGCTTCCAGCATGTCCATGCAGGCCGGATTCAGCCCCAGTACGTGTACGGAGTCGACCATGGCGGCCAGTTTTTCCTGGTGGGCGCGGACGTGGGAGAGAATGTCGTCAACGCCGCTGCCGCGCAGCATGTCCAGTTGGCGTTTGACGCCGGAGAAGTCGAATTCCCACATGGGAATGGGCGACGAGTTGAAGAGGCTCCGGTAGCGGTTTTCGTTGATTTTGAGTTGTTCGCTCACATACGCGGCGTGCGTCACATCCTCGAACTGAACGGCCACGCTGCCTTCGGAGATGCGAAAGGCGTAGACGTCGAACAGCTTGTCCGGCTGGTCCGGGTAGCGCATGCCGCGGGTGCTCCATGTGGAGCCTGTTTCGGCCACGTTGCGGTATATGTCCGTCAGCCCGAGCTTTTCCATGTCCGGAAAGACCGTGTGTGCGAGCTTGCCGCGCAGCGCCGCGGTGTTCCGGCCGGTGAGCAGGTCGGCTGCCGGGTTGGCGTCCGTGAAAATGAGGTCGCCGTTCGGGGCCAGCTCGTACATGTGCACGCCCATGGGCGTGTTGCGGAGAACCCTGCCGAAGCGTTCCCTGCTTTCGCGGGCCTCGTTTTCGGCCGTGCGCATGGCCGTTACGTCGCGCACCACGGAGAGCACGTAGGGTTCTTTGTCCTTTTCCGGATGCCAGAGGGTCTTGAGTACCGAGAGGTGATAGCAGGCGTTGCCGAAGGTCAGGATTTTTTCGTAGCCGAGGGGGCCGCCCGTGGCCAGCACGGCCCGGTCGCATTCATGGATTTCCCGGGCGTTTTCCCTGCCGTGCACCGCTTCGTCGGTGAGCCCGGCAAGGGACCCGTGTTCAAGGTGCAGCATGTCGCACATGGCGTTGTTGCCCCACACCCATTTGAGGCAGGAATCCTTGATCAGCACGGGAATAGGGAGCGCGCCCACAATGCCCGAGGCCGACTCCACGGAATCGCCGGTGGCTTCCAGTTCAGCCACCCGCTGCCTGAGTTCCAGCACCTCCTGTTCGAGGCGTTCGCGCTCGGATGTCATGATCCGCAATCTCCCCCTGCTTTTGCAGGGAACGATATCACATGCGGCGCCGGGCCAAAACAGAATTATACGGTTGGAAAAACGAGGCGCCCGCCTTCCGAAGAAGGCGGGCGTCCCTTACGAGGTGCGGGGAGCTTGGACCCGCTGAAGAGCCTATGCGGATTCCGCAGCAGGCTTCTTCTTGCCCGCATAGCGGACCATGAACACGGCCAGTGCGGCGGCCGCACCAACGATTCCGGCAACAACCGAAACCGAGTAGTCGAGGTTCAGTCCGATGGCGGCATTGCAGATGAAGGTCACGCAGACTGCGGTCATGAACACGGCCGGGATCGTGGCGATCCAGTGCAGCTTGGCGCGCTGGGCCAGATACACGGCTGCGGTCCACAGCACCATGGTGGCAAGGCTCTGGTTGGCAAAGCCGAAGTAGCGCCAGATGGTGGAGAAGTTCTGCGTGGAGATGATGTAGCCGAGCACGAACAGGGGCACGGCGATCATCAGGCGGCTGGAGATTGCGCCCTGCTTGACCTTGAAGGTCTCGGCCACGATGAGGCGCGTGGAGCGGAACGCGGTGTCGCCCGAGGTGATGGGCAGCACGATGATGGCCGCGATGGCCAGACCGCCGCCGATCGGTCCGAGCAGGGTCTTGGACACTTCGGCCACAACGGCTGCGGGGCTGCCGGCCGCGATCACCGCGGAAAGGGCTTCGGGAGAATTGTAGAAGGACAGGCCGATGGTACACCAGATCAGGCCGATGACGCCTTCGATGATCATGGCGCCGTAGAACACGGAGCGGCCTTCTTTTTCATTCTTCACGCAGCGGGCCATGAGCGGGGACTGCGTGGAGTGGAACCCGGAAATGGCGCCGCAGGACAGGGTGATGAACAGCAGCGGCCAGATGGGCTTGTCGCCGGGATGCACGTTGGTGGCGAAGTCCAGGTTGGGCAGGATTTCGTATCCGCCGGCAAACAGGGCCACGACCAGAGCAATGGTCATGGTCAGCAGCAGTGCGCCCAGAACCGGGTAGAAGCGGCCGATGACCTTGTCGATGGGCAGGATGGTGGCCAGGAAGTAGTAGCCGAAGATGGCAGCCACGAGAATGCCGGTGTTGATGCCGGTCAGGCCGTTGAGCAGCTTGGCCGGGCTGAGCACGAACACGACGCCCACGAGCATGAGCAGCACAAAGGAGAACACGCGCATGACGTGGCGGGCGGGCATGCCCAGGTATTCACCGACCACTTCCGGGATGCTGGCGCCCTTGTTGCGCATGGAGAGCACGCCGGAGAAGTAGTCGTGGACCGCGCCGCCGAAAATACAGCCGATCACGATCCAGAGCATGGCGGACGGGCCGTACAGCGCGCCCAGAATGGGGCCGAAGATGGGGCCGATGCCCGCGATGTCCAGCACCTGGATGAAAATGAGTTTCCATTTGGGCAGGGGCATGTAGTCGATGCCGTCCTGCAGGGCGATGGCCGGGGTGGTTCGCGCCGGATCAGGCCCGAAGGTTTTGTCCACGAACGCGCCGTATGTCAGGTAGCCCACGATCAGCAGGGCAACACTGGCTAAGAAAAACAACATGGTAGAATCCTCCCGAAAAGCAGTTTTTTTCCGCACAGGCGGTTGGCCCATGCCTAGGGCATGTTCGGGAGGAAATGCCAGCGATTCCGGCTGAACTGTCGTTTGCGATGTTTGAAATGACCTTTCGCGACCATCGAAGGGGTGCGGGAAAGACCGTTTACTGGCGGGGCGGCACGGAGAAACGGATCGTGGTGCCCTTGCCCGGAGCGCTTTGCACGGCCAGATTGTGTTCGGTGCCGTAAATGCGTTTGAGCCTGTTCATGCAGTTGCGCAGGCCGATGCCCCGGGTGCGGGAATCCACTTCGTCCTTTTCCGAGCAGAGGTCTTTCAGTGTCTGCTCATCCATGCCCGTGCCGTCGTCCTCGATGCTGATGGTGAGCAGTTCGTTTTGGCACCGGGCGTGGATGCGCACCTCGCCGCCCTGTTCCTGTTCCAGCAGTCCGTGGCGGATGGCGTTTTCAACCAGGGGCTGGATGATGAGCGGAGGGATGGGCCACGCTCCGCATCCGTCGCCGATGTCCATGCGCACGTTGATGCGGTCGCCGAAGCGGGCCTGCTCGATGGCCAGATAGGAGCGCACCTGTTCCAGCTCCTCGGAAAGGGGCACGAACCCCCGGCTCAGGTCCAGGTTGCGGCGCATGTACAGGGAAAGGTCCAAGAGCAGTTCGCGGGCCTTCTCCGAGTTGGTGCGGCAGAACGAGGTGATGGTGTTCAGGGAGTTGAACAGGAAATGCGGGTTGATCTGGGACTGGAGCCTGCGGATTTCCGCATGGGCCAGCATCTGTTCCTTGACCTGGATGTCTTCCAGTTCCAACTGGGTGGTGAACAGGTTGCCCAGCCCCTTGCCCAGCTCGAAGAGCGTGCGGTTCAGGGGGCTGTTGTTGCTGCCGTAGAATTTGAGGGTGCCCACGATGTCCCGGGATTGTCCCAGCGGCACGATGATGGCTGAAGTCAGCGGGCAACTGTCGTGGTTGCAGCCGATCCTGTCCGACGAATCCAGAAACAGGGCCTGCCCCGAGTTCAGCACTTCGCGCGTGGCATTGGTGCGGATGGGGCGGTCGGGCAGGTGGTGGTCGTCTGCCGCGCCCACATGGGCCAGCACGTTTTCCGTGTCGGTGATGGCTACGGCGGCCACGCCCAGCCGGTCGTGGATGATCTTGGCCGTGGCTTCCGCGGATTCGCGGTTCAGGCCGGAACGCAGGTAGCTGACCGTGAGGTTGGCGATGTCCAGAATCATTTGCGCATGCAGGGATTCGCGCCGCTCCCTGTCCCGGGCCAGCAGGTTGATGACTTCCACGAACAGGCTCGCGCCCATGGCATTGACCACGATCATGGGCGGGGCGATGAGCCGCACCAGTTCCACGGCGTCGGGGAACGGGCGGGAAAGGATGAGGATCAGGCTCATGTGCACGATTTCGCCGGCAACGGCCAGACCGAAGGCGATGGGCCAGCGCATGGCCTTGTCGCGCAGCCAGTAGCTGACCAGCCCGGCGGCCGCGCCCTCCAGTCCGGTGGCCAGCCCGCAGGGCCAGGAGCTGAAGCCGTTCAGGTCCATGAGCACCCGGTGCGCCCCGGCAATGAGTCCCGAGCCGATGCCCACCACCGGTCCGCCGAACAGGCCGCCGGTGATGACCACCATGGCGCGCAGATTGGCAACGGACTGGAACACGGAGTTGCCCGTGTATGTGCCCAGTATGCCGAATGCTCCGAACAGCGCCAACAGGAGCATGGTGCGCGAGCGGGATTCCTGCCGCGTGAAGGTCATGCGTTGCAGCGGGGCAATGGTCATGAGCAGGAACACGCCGCCCACCATCAGGCCGAATCGTTCGGCAAGGGCCAATATTATATTGAATGTATCCATATGAATCAGAGTTCCACTGCCGCGCGGAAGGCCTTGACGCGGGCCTTGGTCACGGTAATGTCGGTTGCTTCGTTGTCGTCCATGGTCAGCACGTACTTGCCGTTGAACCACGGGGCATAGGCGCGCACATGCGTGAGGTTGACCAGTTCCGAGCGGTTGGTGCGGAAAAACGAGAGCCGGGACAGCCGTTTTTCCAGATGGTCCAGTGTCAGGTCCGAGGCGCAGGCATGGGCCTGTTCCCGGGTGTATGCGTAAACGCGGCGGTTTTCGTACCGGAAAAAGGCTACCTCGCGGGGATTGAGCAGCATGGTTCTGCCCTGGTGCTCTACGCTGATGCGGATGATGCCCGATCCGATGCCCGCATCGCTCAGGATTTTTTTCAGGGCTTCGCCCGCGTCCGGGTCCTGCCGGGTGGACAGCTGGGCGCGCACGCGCTTCAGGGTAATGGACAGGCGGTTTTCGGAAACGGGCTTGAGGATGTAGTCGGCCGCGTTTTCCTCGAAAGCGCGGATGGCGTGCTCATCAAAGGCCGTGGCAAAGACAACCAGCGGCGGTTGCGGCATGGTGGAGATATCTTCGAGAACGTGAAAACCGTTGCGCCCCGGCATCTGGATGTCCAGAAAAACAAGGTCCGGGCGGAGCCTGCGGATTTCCTCCACGGCCTTGCCCGCCGAATTGGCCGTGCCCACGATATCCACGTCCTTGTGGACCGAGAGCAGGTAGGTCAGCTCGTCCAGTGCGGGTAGCTCGTCGTCCACGAGCACGGTGCGGATGGTGTCGGGTTGCATGGCGCGTCCTTTTCGTTCCGCGCGTCATGCGCGGACCACGGGGACCACCTAAGACACAATGACGCGCTTGGCAAGAGCTCCGCAGCCGGGATGTCCGGGCGCTGAGCTAGAATATCTTGTCGATGAAGCTCTGCACGCGCGGGTCCTCGCACTGGCGCTGGAAGAAATCCCCGGGCGAGCCCTTGGCCAGGAACGAGCCGTTTTCCATGAAGATAACCGTGTCCGCAACTTCGCGGGCAAAGCCCATGTTGTGGGTCACGATGACCATGGTCATGCCGTCCACGGCCAGTTGCTTGATGGCGTCGAAAACTTCCCCCACCAGTTCCGGGTCCAGCGCGGAGGTGGGCTCGTCAAAGAGCATGAGGTCCGGCTTCATGGCCAGTGCGCGGGCAATGGCCACGCGTTGCTTCTGTCCGCCGGAAAGCGAGGCCGGGTAGCGGTCCGCGAATTCGGCCATGCCCACCTTGCCGAGCATGTCCATGGCCGTGGCGCGCGCGTTGGCCTTGGATTCTCCCAGCACCGTGACCGGGCCCTCCATGACGTTTTGCTCCACGCTCATGTGCGGGAACAGGTTGAACTGCTGGAAGACCATGCCGATGCGGGTGCGCAGTGCGCAGATGTTCCTGGGTTTGTCCGGCACCAGTTCACTGCCCCGCTGCACGTAGCCCGCGGGTTTCCCGGCAAAACGCATGGTTCCCGAATCCATGGGTTCGAGGCAGTTGATGGTGCGCAGCAGGGTGGATTTCCCGGACCCGGAAGGTCCGATGATGACCACCTTTTCGCCTTTGCGGATGGACAGGCTCACGTTGTCCACGGCGCGGTGCTCGCCAAAGGATTTGACCACGTTTTCCAGTTCGATGAGCGGTTGCATCAGCGTTCCTCGTAGGCCCCGACCCGGCGTTCCAGCCGTTCGAAGGCAAAGGTGAATACGGTGGTGAACAGCAGGTACACGCAGGCGGCCAGCGCCAGCACCGTGACGTTGAACGAGGCGTTGAAAAGCTGGTCGGCCGTGCGCATGAGCTCCACCATGGCGATGGTGGACACGAGCGCGGTGTCCTTGATCAGGGCGATGAATTCGTTGGTCACGGGCGGCAGGATCACGCGGTACGTCTGCGGAATGATGACCCGGCGCATGGCCTGGCGGTAGCTCATGCCCATGGCCTCGGCCGCCTCCATCTGGCCCTTGTCGATGGACTGGATGCCGCTGCGGATGATTTCCGCCAGATAGGCGGAATAGTTCAGGCCCAGCCCCAGCAGGGCCGAGGGAATGGGCTTGAGGGTGATGCCGATGGCGGGCAGCCCGTAATAGATGAAGAAAAGTTGCAGCAGCAGCGGCGTGCCACGGAAAATCCAGATGATGAACCAGCACAGGCGGCTGACCGGCGGAATGCCGCTGATGCGTCCCAGCGCGATGAACAGACCGCCCACCGGCGAGACAATCATGGTGAAGAAGACCAGCAGCAGGGTCATGAGGCTGCCCTTGAGCAGGGCGGGCACGAAATGCACGGTGTCGCGCATCAGCCGCTTCCATTGCGGCATCATGGCGTCGTTCACGGCCTCGCGGTAGCTTTTGGCCTCGATGTTGTCCGGGTAGACGGCCAGCAGGGAATCCACGGCCTCAAGGGCCTTGTCGTACCTTTTGAGGGCGAAATGCATGCGCGCGGCCTGCATGCGCGCGTTCACGAACTGGCCGTCGTCGCCGTCGTCGTCCGGGGCCGGAACCTGCATGTACAGCTGCACGGCCGTATCCAGATCGCCCTTGGCGACAGCATCGCCAGCCTTGCGCATGAGGTCGTCCGCACCCGAGGCAAGGGCGGCGGAACACAGGAAAAGAAACAGGAGCGCCGCCAGGGCGGCGCTCCGTATGAATGCGTTGTTCTTCAAGGCCATGCTACCACTTGCTCGGGTCGGTCACGTCTTCGCCGAACCATTTGCGGGAGATCTTGCCCATGGTGCCGTCGGCGATCATGTCGTCGATGTGCTTCTGCACGGCGGCGCGCAGGGCTGCATCATCCATGCGGAAGGCGATGCCGAAGGCTTCCTTGGTGATGTAGCCGGGCAGGGCGCGGAACTTGCCGGGACGCTTGGCCATGTAGAAACGGCCGGTCACGTTGTCCACAACAACCGAGTCGAGACGGCCCGCTTCGAGGTCCAGGAAAGCCTTGGGGTTGGTGTCGTATTCGCGGATTTCACCGGCGGCGTTGGGCAGTTCCTTGGCGGCTTCCAGAGCCGGGGAACCCTTTTGCACGCCAACCTTCTTGCCGCCGAGCTGGTCAAAGGAGGTTTCCTTCTGATCCATGCGCACGGTCGCGATCTGGCCGTCCATGATATAGGGCTTGGAAAAGGCCACTTTCTTGGCGCGCTCTTCGGTGATGGTCATGCCGTTCCAGATGCAGTCGAACTTCTTGGCGTTCAGGGAAAGGATGACGCCGTCCCATGCCGTGGGCTGCCAGACGATTTCCACGCCCATGCGCTTGCCCACTTCTTCGGCTGCGTCCACGTCAAAACCGACGATCTTGTTGTTGTCGTCGCGATAGCCCATGGGCGGGAATGCGTCGTCCAGCCCGATGACCAGCTTGCCGGCCTTTTTCACGCGCTCGAGGGAACCGTCCGCGGCCATGGCGCTGGCGGCGCAGAGGCAGAGACAGAGAACCATTGCCAGAGAAATAATGCGTTTCATGAGAATCCCCTTGTGAATGATGCAAAATTGTAAAGTATCAAGACAAATGGGAAATACGTGAATCGTTACGGAATGGCAACGGATTCTTTTGATAAATAATACAGATGCTTAAGCGGTAAAGCTGCGGCAGCAAATGTATATGTGTTTTTGTTTCGCGTTGATTTTCAAGGAAATTTTGTGCGTTTGGGGTGATGTGGCCTGATAGTTTTTCGTATTTCGGATGCGGGTCCGCGCTCGATTCGGCGCGGACCCGTCATGTGTTCTGATCAGAGCAGGAGCATGCGAACCGGGACAAGGCAGGGCGAGCCGGATTCGGGGTGCGAGCTCGGGTCCTGCGGGTCGGTGTCCGCATCGTATTCCTGCTTGTTGGTGTAGCCGTCCGAGTCCGCGTCTTCGTCGGCGTCGTCGAGCAGCGGATTCAGGGAGTGGGCCACCTCCCAGCCGTCGTTCATGCCGTCGGAGTCCGAGTCCTCGTCATTGGGGTCGGTGTCGGCGTTGTATTCTTCAAGGTTGGTCAGCCCGTCGTTGTCCGGGTCGGCTGCAGCATCGTTGGCCAGCGGATTCAGGGAATGGGCCACTTCCCACCCGTCCTCCATGCCGTCGTTATCCGAATCCGAACGGTGCGGGTCGGTTCCGGCCGCATATTCGGCCACATTGCTCAGGGAGTCGTTGTCCGGGTCTTCGGCAGAATCGTCCACCAGCGGGTTGAGGGTGTTGTCCAGTTCCCACTTGTCGGGCATGCCGTCGGACTCGGTATCCGGGTTGGCCGGGTTGGTTATGTGCTGGAATTCTTCAAGGTTGGTCAGACCGTCCGCGTCCTTGTCCAGCGCCGCGTCGTTCACATGGCCGTCCAGCCCGTAGGTCACTTCCCAGCCGTCGGGCATGCCGTCGCCGTCCGTGTCCGTGCCCATGTCCGGGGTAAAGGTGGCCGTGAAGGTGTTGTCCTGCGAATAGCCGGCAAAGAGATAGCCGCAGCGGCCGTTGGCCGGTTCGGAAACACCGTTGACTACGAAGTTTTCCGCAAGATAGCCGAAGTCCGGGCTTACATTCATCAGCAGGTTGTAGTTTTCCAGCACACCGCTCAGGTCGGCGGGCGTGATTTGTCCGCCGTGAGCCGGGGCCGCGTGCATGAAATGGTATGTCGCCATGCGCGTGGGTGTGCCGGGGATCGGTCCGCCGATGCCCATGGAGGCGTTCATGGTCAGGCCCCATGCCATGAGCGTGTTGTCCGTTGTGCGGGCCATGCCTCCGGCGCCGCCCGCCTTGGCGTCGATCCATTCATGGTCCAGCCCCACCTGCACCGGGGCGTTTTTGTTGGATTGGGTGTTGTCGCCCAGCTGCCAGCCGGTGTTGATTCCCCATGCCCACATGGCGGTGCCGCGCCGTCCGAACACATGGTATGAACCGGCGGATATGGAGGTCCAGTCCGTTGCCGTGCCCACCTGTGTGGGCGATGTTGCGTCGTTGTTGTGGCCGAGACCAAGTTGGCCGTAATAGTTGTCGCCCCATGCCCAGAGCGTGCCGTCGGTCTTGAGGGCCAGACTGAACGCATAGCCCGTGGCGCAGGTGGCCCAGTCCGTGTCCGTGCCGACCTGCACGGGCTGGTCGTGGGGCGTGGTGTCACCGGTGCCGAGCTGGCCGTTGGAATTTTGTCCCCATGCCCACAGGGTTCCGTCCGTCCGGATGCCCAGTGAGTGGCTGCTGGCGGCCGAACAGGTTTGCCAGTTGGTGTCCGAACCCACCTGCGTGGGCGAATATTGCGTGGTGGAACCGCCCACGCCCAGTTGGCCGTTGGAATTCTGTCCCCATGCCCACAGCGTGCCGTTGGTCTTGATGGCCAGCGAGTGCATGTATCCGGCGGAAAAATCGGCCCAGTTGGTGTCCGATCCGATTTGTGTCGGAACCTGGTTGGTCTGCTGGGAGCCGTTGCCGAGCTGCCCGTTGATGTTCAGGCCCCAGCTCCAGAGCGTGCCGTTGCCCTTGCGGGCCAGGCTGTGATTCTGCCCGGCCGAGCAGGCTTGCCAATCGGAGTCGCTGCCCACGCGCGTGGGTGAAACACGCATGACGGTATCGTTCAGGCCCAGCTGGTAAAGGGAATTGCGGCCCCATGTCCAGAGCGAGCCGTCCAGCACGATGGCCAGCGTGTGCGGGAGGCTGGTGTGCGGGGAGAACGAGACAACGGCCACGTCCGAGAGCACGGCCGCACGCGGCTGCAAATGATTGATTTCGGTCAGCAGTTGGCCCGAGCCATTGGAACCCCACGCCCATGTGTTGCCGTTGTTTTTTCCGGCAACGGTGAAGTTCGTGCCCGCCGACACCCATGCCCAGTCCGTGTCCGAGCCGACCTGAACGGGTTCATTCTTGTTGCGGGTGGTTCCGTCGCCCAGTTGACCGTTTTCGTTGTTGCCCCAGCTCCAGAGCGTCCCGTCGGCCTTGAGGCCGAGGCTGTGCGTGGCGCCCGCTGTGCAGGACGCCCAATCAGAATCGGAGCCCGCCTGCACCGGGGCGAGTTGGTTGCTCCACGTTCCGTTGCCCAGTTGGCCGGAATTATTGTTGCCCCAACTCCAGAGCGTGCCGTCGGTCTTGCGGGCCATGCCAAACTGGTTGCCCGCCGCGCAGGAGTCCCAGTTGGTGTCCGAACCCACCTGCATCGGGGCATACTGCATCGTGGTGTTGCCCAGCCCCAGCTGTCCCACGCCGTTGTCGCCCCATGTCCAGAGTGTGCCGTCGGTTTTCACGGCCACCATGAACCCCTGGCCCACTTGGCAGGTCTTCCAGTCCGTGTCCGTGCCCACCTGTGTCGGCGTGCGTTGTACGGCCGTGTCGCCGTGTCCGAGCCTGCCGTTGGCGCCCATCCCCCATGTCCAGAGGGTCCCGTCCGTTCTGATTCCCGCTGCCGCCCACAGGCCCGCGTCAACGGATTGCCAGTTTGCGGCCGTTCCCACTTGCGCCGGGGAATTATGCCTTGTGGTGGTTCCGTCTCCGAGCTGGCCGTAGTCGTTGTCGCCCCAGCTCCAGAGCGTGCCGTCGGACTTGATTCCGTAACCGGCGTCGTAGCTTATGGCCACCTGCGTCCAGTCGGCATCCGTTCCGGCCTGCACCGGGGAGCGGCTGGAGGAGTATGTGCCGTCGCCGAGCTGGCCGTAGCTGTTGTTGCCCCAGCCCCAAAGCGTGCCGTCCGGGCGGATGCCCATGGCCGAGTTGTTGGCGCAGTCTATGGCGGTCCATGTCTGTATAAGGGAAATGTGTTCGGGGCTGGTGGCGGGCGTGGTGTTGCCGTTGCCCAATTGCCCCTTGGCGTTGGCCCCGAACCCCCAGAGCGAGCCGTCCTGTTGCAGGAGCATGGCGTGGCTTTTGCCGGAGGCGGCCAAGGCCCAGTTCGAGGCCGCTCCCAGAGCCTGCGGAACCCGGTATTGGTCTTCGGTGCCTGTGCCGGTCACGTACCGCCATGCAGTGCCCCATATCCACAGGGTTCCGTCCGTTTTTACGGCAATGCCCTGATTGGCGAGATGGCAGTTCACCTGTTGCCAGTCCGCTGCCGAGCCGACCTGCGCCGGGCTGTTGCGGGGCGTGGTGGTGCCGTCGCCGAACTGGCTCATGCCGTTGTCGCCCCATGCCCAGAGCGTACCGTCGGTTTTCACGGCCAGCACGAACGCGTTGCCCGCGCTCACGGTCTGCCAGTCCGTGTCCGTGCCGATGGGCGTGGGGGCGGCAATGGTGTCGTCTGAGGATCCAACTCCGGTTTCGCCGGAAGTGTTCTTGCCCCAGCCGTGGAGCGAGCCGTCGGTTTTCATGGCGATGTTGCTGTCATCTCCGGCCACGGCCAGTTTCCAGTCCGTATCGCTGCCCACCTGTTCCGGGGTGCTGTGCAGGGGCTGGCCCGGCATGCCCCATGTCCAGAGCGTGCCGTCCCGCTTGCAGGCGACCATGTGCGTGAATCCGCCCGAAACAGAGCTCCAGTCCGTGTCCGTGCCGATCTGGAGCGGTTCTTCGAATTTGCCCCAGTAGGGCATGTCGCCCCATGCCCAGAGCGTGCCGTCCGCCTTGATGGCATAGGAGGCTTCGCTCCCGGCCGAGACCGACACCCAGTCGCTGTCCGACCCGATCTGCTCGGGCATGGACCGTCTTTCCGAGGTGCCGTCCCCGAGCTGTCCCTGATTGTTTTCACCCCATGTCCAGATGGTGCCGTCCGCCTTGAGCAGCACGCTGTGCTCCAGTCCGGCTGCGGTCTGAACCGTTCCGGCGACGCTTTGGGCATGTGCGGAAAAAGGGAGGAAGAAGAAAAATGACGCCGAGATGACGGCGCAGCACAAGACGGAGCCCACGGTGTTTTTCAACATGACAATCCTTTCGGGCCGCAGCGCGGCGAGTGTGCGAATGGCGCGCAACCGGATTGCGCGACCGAAAATGTCGGTTTTTCTGTATGAGAAAAGTGCCCACCAACAAGACAATCCCCAATCGGAATCCATAGAGCATATCTTGAAGAAGCGGTCAAAGGCGTTAGAATCGGGCGGGCGGGTGTAAAAAGGCCCTCTTGCCGTGCGGCACGAGGGCCTTTTGTGTCAGTTCAGGAGCAGCAGCGGTATGTGCGGCAGGCCGACGCTGGAGGATCCGGTGGTGAATATTTTGTCTTCCCCATAGGTGGTCCCGAAGGTCGGGGTGCTCACCCGCACGCGGAAGTGGTATTCGGTGTCGGGAACAAGGCCGGTGACGGTGGCGCTCATGGCATGGTCCAAGCCGCCGGATATCGGACTCTGGTCGGCCGTGACCTCGTTGCCGTAACTCGTGGTGGTGCCGTATTGGAAAACGATTTCACCCGTATCCCCGTTGGCGTTAGCCTCGGCGTTCAGGGTGGCTTGGGTTGCCTGGATTCCGGTAGCGGCCCCGGTGCTGGCAAAGGGAATTGGCGTGTATATGTAGGCTGCGCCTTGCGCGCTGTCTGCATACGGGGCACCGACAAGGGCATAATTGCCCCAGATGCTGACGCTTTGCGCGAAGTTGTCGCCTGAGGCGCCGTCCGATGGGGTCATTTTTTCCTGGCTCCAGGAGTCGGTGCGGTCAAAGGCGTAGGCCGCGCCGGTGTCAGATGCTTCGGCTATGGCTCCCACCAGAACCATTGCCCCGTTCAGGCTTGTGCTCGTTCCGAACCAGTCTCCTGCGCTCCCGCCGTTGGCGCTCAGTTTCTGCAGTTGCGACCACGAAGAGCCGGAGCGCAGGTAGACGAATGCCGCTCCCTTCTCCGCATCATCACCCGGCGCCCCCACAACCGCGTATTCGTCGTCGATGGCCACGCCCGATCCCAACGAATCACCGCATTCCCCGGTTGCCAGAGTGGATTCGTCCCATGAACTGCCGTTCCAATGATAAATGTATGCGGCGCCTGCGTTGCATGCGCCGGTTCCCTCCTCGTACCTCGGCGCACCCACGATGACGTAATCGTCGTCGATGCCTACCGATTTTCCGAAATGGTCGTCGGATTCGCCCGTGCTTGCTGTCAACGCGTTCCCGAGCGAGAGCCAGCTGCCGCCATCCTCGTAATAGACATAGGCGGCCCCTGTTTTGGAGTCCTCGCCGTAGGAGCCGACAACCACGCGGCCGTCGTCAGCCGCCACGGAGCAACCGAAATAGGAATTGATGTGTGATCCGTAGCCGGTGAGTCGCTGTGCCTGCGTCCAGGTGCCGTCGGTCAGCTTGAAGACATAGGCGGCCCCTGCATTGGTCAGGGTGATGTCTTCGCCGAATCCTGAGCGTATGTATGTTTCGTTGGGGGCGCCCACCACAGCATAGTCCCCATGCACGGCCACAGACAAGCCGAATCGCGCGCCTTCCTTGGGTTCGTCCGCGACCAGCCGGGCCACCTGGCTCCATGAGGAACCGGAGCGCAGGTAAACATAGACCGCGCCTGCGGCGGCCAGGCTTCCGACGGCTTCCCCGGGCAGGCCTATGAACGCGTAATTTTCTGAAAGGCTGACCGCCGCTCCGAAATAGGCACCGCCTGTATTGGGCGACGGTATTTCCTGTTCATGGGAAAACGGATCAGCCCAGGCGAGGGCAGGGAATACACTGCCAATCACACAGAGCAGGACAAGCAGCAGGAAAAAACGTTTGCCTTGCATCGTCATATCTCCAGTGTTTTTTGTGTCACGTCCGGGCCGGGGAGCGGCCCTGTATGCACATGCTGATCTTCATGTTTAGATCAGTCGTCCAGCAACAGGAACAGGATTGCGGTGTTGGCTTGGGCCGGTGCCTCGTAGGCCCCGATGTCCGAAGCCCAACCTTGTTGGCGAGGGCTTCCGCGCTGGTCCGTAAGCACCGTCACTCCTTGATCGGTTTCCGCAGGGCCGCCCGCGTTGCGCAGCAGGCTGGAGCCCGTAAAGGCTCTGGTGCGGGTCACGCCGCCGTTGAAGCTCAATGCTTCAAGCCCGGTGGGCAGGGGCGAGGCGGCTGTGCCCACCTGATCGTTGCCTGTTCCATCCACAAAGCCGCTCAGGCCGTCGCCCGCGCCGATAAGGTTGTAGCCGTGGCTGCTGAATGTGCCGGAAAGTTCCGCGCAGTCCTCATTCGCGGGGGTACTGGTGCCCACGAGGTTTTCCGCCACGGCGCAGCTTTTGACCAGCACGGTGGTGGTGCCGTCCTTGACCAGACCGCCGCCCTGCCCGATTCCGTTGTTGTCGGCGTCGGCCGTGTTGCCGGTTATGGTGCAGTAGTTGAGATGGAAGGTGCAATCCCCGGAGAGCTGTTCGCTGCAATAAATGCCGCCTCCGTCTCCATCGGAACTGTTGCCGTGCACAGTGCAGTTGATCAGGGTATAGTCGTTATATTGTTCTTTGAAGGAGATGGCGCCCCCGCTGCCTACCGAGCTGTTGTTCATGAACAGGCTGTTGGTGATGTGCCCGGTGCCACCCAGATGAGCCCCGCCGCCCGTGTAGGTTTCGCCTCCCGAATCGTTGTTGCTGAACGTGGACCGGTCGATGCCCACGGAGCAGATGGCTGACGTGTGGAGTCCTCCTCCGTCGCCGTCTTCGGCCGTGTTGTTGTGGATTGTGGATGTTGTGATGCTCAGTGTCATGGGACTGAGAAAGAAAATGCCGCCTCCGCTCAGTGAGGCGGTGTTGTCCAGAATGGTGGTGTTTTCCACGGAAAGGTTGCAGTTGTCGGAAGAAACGAAGATGCCGCCGCCGTAATGTGCCGAATTCTGATGGATGGTGCAGCTGTCCACCGTAACGTTGCCTCCAGGCATTTCACAAAGGATGGCCCCGCCGTTGGCGTTGGCTCGGTTGTTGGAGATGGTGCAGTTGCGCACGGTCAAGAGCGTTGCCGAGCTGGCGATGCCGCCGCCGGCCCCGCTGACATTGTCGGAGATGGTGCAGTCCTCCACCGTCAGTGGGGCTGAGGCATAAATGCCGCCTCCGTAACTGACGGACCCTGCCCCGGTGATGGTGAGCCCGGTTATCGTTGCGGATTGAGTGACCGAAAAGATCCGGCAGCCATCGGCGCGGATGGTCAGTTGCTCTGCGCCCGGGCCGGTGATGGTCAGGTTCGGCGTGGCGGCCACGAGCTCTTCGGTGATGGCTATTTCGGTTGCGCTCGGCGGCAGGTTGAAGGTGATGGTGTCTCCGTCCGTCACCTGGCTGAGGCATCGTCTGAGGCTGCCCGGTACATCCGGGCCCTGTGCGTTGATGACCGTGCAGTCGGCGGCATGTGCCGGAACCACGGGAGAGGAAAGGCAAAAGCAAAGCAAAAGCAATGCGGCTGTGTGCAGAACGCTTTTGGACATCATGGAGATCCTCCGTAAACAAGTATCATTCGTCGATGGATGATCCTCCGGCAATGGCTTCGGCATGGCTGCGCATGAAGGTGACGTGGTTGCTGCGCCCTGGTGACGAATGCCCTTCGGGCATGACAATGCTGAAAGTCGCAGGCCGGGGTTCGGATCCCGCTTCTTTCGATCAGCATTGGAACGTCAGAATCGTGGGCCAGTCTGCACCCGGGGTGCCCGTGTCGGTTTTGCAGCCCGACAGTACTATCAACACCCTGTTCCCTTGCGCGCCTACCGGTCGAACCGGTGGCATCCTTTTCGGCCCGGGGCGGCTTAGTTGTGCAGGAAAGCCGCTTCAAACCGGGATTGCCGATAATCTGCCTGTGTCATGAGGAGTTTCTGTGTGGAGCCGAAACTGAATTATAGAGCAGATCAGTATATTTAGTCTGCACGTATCAGGTTGTGAAATGTTTATCAATGATGATCGGTAAAAAGGGGCTGTACTGGACGGTGCAATACGCGAAACCGGAAGTGAAAACGTACTTTGGAACAAGTGGAGGACATTGGGTGGCGATGCCCGATGTCGCGGGGCCGGGCCTGATCACGAAAAAGGCCTTCATCATTGCTGATGAAGGCCTGTATTTCCAAGTGGTGCCGAGGGACAGAATTGAACTGCCGACACGCGGATTTTCAGTCCGCTGCTCTACCAACTGAGCTACCTCGGCTCCGTGTCGCGGAGAGAATGTCTACCGAATGCACGCATGCTTGGCAAGTTTTTTTTCCACGCTTTGCAAAAAAATGTTCAGTTTTTCGGGTCCGGGCGGTTGCGCGTTTCGTTTCGCTCCCGGCGGCGGTCCTTGTGGCGGACGATACGCCCCGCAATCCAGAGCAGCACGGCGAGCGCTGTCAGGCACAGGGAAACCGTGCGCCAGACCCCGGTTCCGCCGGTCACGGATTCCAGCGTCAGGATCACGAAGACCACGCACAGGATCAGGATGTTGATGATCATGAACGGCTGCATGCGGTCTCCTAGTCGAGCTTCAGGTCGAGCAGTTGCAGTTCGGAATAGAGCAGGTCCACGTTTTCTCGCGCCACGTTTTCCGAGAGGTAGAACCGGGGCGAGGCGATGCGCTCCACTTGCGCGTCCAGCCCCGGGCCGAGGACAAAGCGTTTGTCTGCGGCCAGCACGGCGTCGCCGTCCGGCAGCAGGGCGTTGGCCAGCTCCTGGGCCAGCTCGGTGAACAGTCGCGGGTTGTTGCGATAGAGCACGTCCAGATAGGTGCGCCCGTTCTTTTTCACGGATTCGCGGTAGAGCACGAGGCACTCCTCGCACATGACGCTGGCGAGGCAGGCCTTGATGCCGTAGGGCAGGTTGTCCAGCAGGATGCGCTGCTCCTCGGGCCAGACCCGGTACTGGATGGTATCCGCGTCCGTGATCAGCTCCACGTCGTGCCCGCCGCGCTTGCGCCACAGCAGGCGTTCCTCTTCCAGCGGTTCCATGCCGAAGGTGCGGAACATTTCCACGCGTTTCGGCGACAGGGAAAAGACCGTGTAGGTGGTGTCCGGGGCCTGAATGGCCCGGCGCACCATGGCGCTGCCCAGCCCTTGGCCCCGGTACTCCTTGCAGAGATACCAGGAGGAGAAGTTCACGAACCGCTCGCGGCGGCCCGCCACCACGCGGTGCGAGCATACATGGCCGTGAAAGCCGACGATGCGTCCGGCATCCTCCACCACAAGGCCCATGTCTTCGGGCGAATCGGTCCAGCCCGGTTCGAAAAGTCGTTTCCATCGTTCCGGCTCGAACCTGCTGTTCATGTGCTCGTGGAGCAGTGTGCAGATGGCCGGGATATCCTGTGTGCGGACAGGTCGAATGGTTGGGTTCATTCGAGATTTCCTTGTTCGAAAATGTCCGGTGCCGCCAGCCAGCGGCACGCCGTGTGCGCGTTTGTCGCCTCCAGAAGGGCGTTCATGAATTCCCAGGCGGCTTCGTCCATCTCAAGGTGATGGGTCAGAACGCCGGTGGGTGTGTCCGGGTCGACCGTTTTCATGCGCCGGGAGCGCAAATGGTCGAGAATCTGGTCGGTCACCCGCTGCGCTCCGGCAAAGTGTGCGGCCTTGCCTTTCCAGCGGAGCAGGTCTGCATGCGCCGGCACTATGCGCACGCGGTTTGCCGATAATGGCCCGCGATCTTCCGCGGACATTCCCGTCAGGCCCAGAGCCGGGAAATGCCTGAGCAGGACGGGATCAATGCGATTCCAGGGTGGCACCACTGCGGGAACGAACCGACCCTTGAATCGATCCTTCAGGATTGTTCTGCCGCGTTCCAGGTCGTCGAGGACCGTTTGCAGCGGGCGGTGCAGGCCCAGTTCCCACGCACCGAGTCCCTTGCCGCGCGGCGCATGGTTCACATGTGCATAGCCATGCTGCAACACCCACGCCTGCGGCGTGCCGTGCAGCAAAGCGACCATGGAATCCTCCACACGGGCCGGAATGGCGGCAAGGCTGCACGGGGTATTGTGTGCCCGGCAGAGCGCCAACAGCCGGTCCAGTTCCGGGCCGGCGGCGTGGGCATCGTCGTCCCGCCACCAGAGCGTGGCCGTGCGTTCGTTCGCACGCCAAGCGTCCAGTTCGTTCGCGATGGCCGCCAGTGCGTCAAGGGTCATGCAAGCTCTGATAGCAGAACTCGCACGCAAATGCCACGGCCCGAAACAGGCCTGAAATTTATTTTTGCATACGTATGCCCCGGATGACACGGTGCGTACGTGTCGCAGGGGAGGGGCTGTGATGGACATGAGCACGCCAAAGGGCTATGATCCGCTCTTGGGCCTGCGGGGGCAGCACAAAACGGGCAATTCCGAATGACCAACGATACATACAATATATTGATGTACTCCCATGACACCTATGGTCTGGGACACATCCGCAGGACCATGGCCATTGCGCGCACGTTGGTCCAGCCGGACGTGAACATCCTTATCCTCACGGGTTCGCCCATTGCCGGACGCTACACCCTGCCGCAGGGGGTGGACTTCGTGCGCGTACCGGGCATGATCAAACAGTCCAACACCGTGTATGTCCCCCATTCCATCAAGGTGGCTCCGGAGCAGGCCGTGGCCATTCGGCGCAACATCATCACGGCCACCACCCGCACGTTCAAGCCGGACCTGTTCATCGTGGACAAGGTCCCCACCGGCCTCAAGGGCGAGATCAAGCCCACCCTGCGCTGGATTCGCAAGCATTGTCCCTGCACCCGCGTGGTGCTCGGTCTGCGCGATATTCTGGACAACGCCAAAAACACCCGCTGCGAATGGAACCGCAAACAGTTCACCAAGGTGTTGCGCGACCTGTACACGGAAATATGGGTCTACGGCGATCAGGACCTGTATGACCCGGTCACCGAGTATTCCATTCCCGAGGACATTGCCGAAAAAACGCATTTCACCGGATACATTCCGCGCAAGAGGCCCGAAGTCCGCGTTCCGAAGAAGAAGGAAAAGCTCGTGGTGGTCACCATCGGCGGCGGCGGCGACGGGTATCCCGTGTTGGACAATTACCTGACCATGCTGGAAAACAACGGGTCCGTGGATTTCAGGACACTGATGATCACCGGGCCGTTTCTGCCGGACCACATGCTCGACGACCTTGCCCGGCGCGCCCGCGCCCTTGGCGTGCGTTTCACCGCATTCGTCAAGAATCTGGAAAAGAAGATCGCCCAGGCCGATCTGGTCATCAGCATGGGCGGCTACAACACCTTGTGCGAGATTCTCTCGCAGAAAAAGGTTTCGCTCATCATCCCGCGCGACAACCCGCGCGAGGAGCAACTCATCCGCGCCCGCGTTTTTGGCGAACGCGGACTCGTGGACTACATCAAGTGGGACGACCTTTCCCCGCAGACCATGCGGGCCAAGGTGGACGCCATGCTTGATGATCCCCATCCCTACCAGCAGGCCATGAACCGGTTCTCCATGACGGGACTGGACTTCATGCGCAACCGTCTCGCCGAATTCAGAAAGGAAAAGGAATGAACCCTTCCGATACCCAGCAGAAAACCCTTGGCATGGTGCTCAAGGGATTTCCCCGCATTTCCGAAACATTCATTTCCAATGAACTGCGCCTGCTTGAAACCATGGGTTTCCGCATTCACATTTTTTCCATGCGCTGCCCGCGCGAAAGTTTCAGCCATGATTCGGTCAAGGAGATCAAGGCCGGGGTCACCTACCTGCCCGAGACCATGACCAAGGGGCTGCCCGCGCTGCTGTGGCACACTTTCATGCTCATGCTGGAACGTCCGGGCCGGTTCTTTTCCGGCCTGCGCATGCTCGGCAAACGCTTTGCGCTCGCGCCAAAGAAGTATACGTGGCTCAAGCATTTCATGCAGGCCGCCTTTCTGGTGCGCAAGGCCAAGGGGTTAAACCTCGGCCACATCCACGCGCACTTTGCGCACACGCCTGCCACCGTGGGCCTGTATGCCGCGCATTTCGAGGGCGTGCCCTTCAGCTTCACGGCTCATGCCAAGGACATCTACACGCAGGCCCCGGAGCGCATCATGGACAAGATCGACGCGGCCAGTTTTCTGGTCACCTGCACCCAGTACAACAAGCGGCATCTGGAAGAGGTGGTGCGTTCGGCCAAGCCCGTGCACTGCGTGTATCACGGCATCAACCTCGACCTGTTTTCCTGCAACGGCAGGCCCGCCAAGGCTTCGGCTCCGTATTCCATCATGACCGTGGCCCGGTTCGTGCCCAAGAAAGGGCTGGACATCATTCTGCGCGCCCTTGCCCGGCTGCGGGAAAAGGGCGTGGATTTTCGTTACACCCTGCTGGGCGACGGCGCATTGCGGGACGAAATCAAGGCGCAGGTGCGTGATCTGGGCTTGCAGGATGTGGTGGACATGCCCGGAACCGTGACCCACGATGCGGTCATCGAGCGTTTCCGCACCGCGGATATTTTCGTGTTGGGCTGCAGACAGGCTGCGGACGGCGACCGGGACGGCATACCCAACGTGGTGGCCGAGTCCATGGCCATGGGCGTGCCGGTTGCGGCAACCAACATTTCCGGGGTTCCCGAATTGGTGGAACACGAACAGACCGGACTTTTGTGCGAATCCGAATCCGTGGACGACATGGAGGCGGCCATTGAGCGGCTGCTCACGGACGCGGACCTGCGCGCCCGTGTCATTCCGGCGGCCCGCGCCAAGGTGGAGGCCGTGTTCAACAACAAGGAACTCATTCGCGACCTTGGTGAAATCTACAAGAGCCACGGCGTGCCCTGCGGGGAGTAGGGTGTTTGCGCTGACGCGCGGTCGGGGAATTGATGTCGTAGATTTTTCATGAGTACGTTGCGCTGACGCGCAATCGTACAACTTCCCACCTTATTTGTTCGAGGGGTCTCGCCCCCTCGGGCGACCTCCTTTTTTAAGGATAAAAAAGGAGGCAAAAAATCCTTTATTCCCGTCGCCCCTGAAAGCCCTCGCCGCACCCCGCAACAATCGCCTGCGGGCCGTCGCA